>NZ_JAHGAM010000050.1:0-2296 GCF_030248595.1 Vibrio sp. D417a
CAAGCGTTGCGAATCACTCTTAAACAGATTGTTATACCCGTTTTTCAACGTTTTATTGCCCCACTACACTCTGCCTAGTATGAGTAGAAAATTGCAACACGCCAAAAGAAGAGCCGAACCGACGAAGTTCTCGTATAGTAGGTTCAACTTCATCCCAAGCACCAATGATAGCTCTCATATAGCTCTTACCATTAGCCCGATTCAAGTTACCCGATAAAAAATAGTCTTCCGGTTTATCGAAAGCTGTATTCAGTCTGCGCAACCAAAACAAGCCAGCCGCACTCGATGCTTGGTTACATAGTTCAAGCATCATTTTTCTATTTAATTCAATCCCAATATGACGGTGCAATTCTGGGATACTCAGAAATTCATAAATTTGAGGAATAACATTTTCAAGTCGAACTAGCGGGTTGGGGTGAGTTCCGACTGGCTCACTATCTAAAGCCAAACTTTTGTTTCCATGGAAACGATAAAGTACAGACGATATCCCACATATGAATAAGTAAATTGAAGCTTTCAGGTCTTCACCTTTAAAATGACGCACCAGTTCACCTAGGCAAAAAATGATAGCTTCGAAGTCTGCTGCCATTTCTGTCGCATGATACAAAGCAGCCGTCTCTCCTTTAATCAGGTCACCACCTTGAGCGTAACATTCTTCAATTAATTTTGTTCCAACGTTCAATTTTTGACTACGAATATACCCATGTTCTTGAGTTAAGTGGCCTAACTCATGGAAATACACCCAAGTTATTGCCGCTATGAACATATTTTTTCTGTGAGCTTCACTAGAAAATATTGAAGGCAGCATTTCTATTGGTTGTTCAAAATCTTGAAACAAGAAGTCGAGAACTTGTTTATCAATGTCACTATCTAAATAGCTACAAAACGCTTCAATATCCCTATATATCTGACGAACCAACTCATAATGTATGCCGATTTTATGCTGAGGAGGCTCATCTACGTTTGAGCTAGACTCCGCCCATGCATTGAGAGTAGGTTCCTCACTCCACGACAAAGTTATCGTCCCGCCCAAATTTCCATAAGCGCCCTCATTCAAGTCTCCCGTAATTGCTGAAAGAACATTGCCTGCTAGTTCGTATATTTCGATATCTTCCAAGATCCACCTATATAAAATTTTCAACTAAAGGGTATAACGCCGCATTAAGGGGTGAACAACGCAAACCACCCGACCTGAACCATTGTGCCGTAAACACTAAAGCCAATTCAAACCAAAACTGCCAAGCGTTGTGAATCCCTCTTGAATGCTTTGTTATGTGCGTAATCAACAACCTTATTTCAGTTGTAACTTGTGATTAAATGCAACTTTTTGCTTATTTATGCTTTTAGAATACGACCCGCTTTAATACTTTAGTTTTGGTTACATTCAACTTCGATCAAGGAGACAAAATGGGTATAAAAACTGGACCTAAAAGAACAAACCAAGATGGAACGCCTGATAAACGACAACGTGTTACCGAGGAAAATAAGAAAAAACATCCAAAGTTAAAAGAGCACAAGCACGAAAAAGGCGATTAACGCAATCAAAGCAGTTTCTTTCGAGGCTGCTTTTAATTTTCCTAGCACATAACGCCCTGCTAAGGGGGGGAGCAACGCAATACAAAAGCCGCCGCATACCACCTTAAGCACTAAAATCAACGCATAGCAAAATTGCCACGCGTTGCGAATCCCTCTTAAGCAGTTTGTTATGAGCGTGTTCAGGTGACACTCTTACTATATTGATATGACTGACTAGAACCATAATCGATCAACTTTGCTTTTCGGAAGCCATTTTTCTCGTAAAACCGCTGTGCGGCAGTGCTGAATATTGGTGTTTCCAGCTCTATAACGGTTCCGGGTCGAGCTATCTCCAAAAGAAAATCAAGGGCAAATGTACCAATCCCCAGACCTTGATGAGTTGGTGCTACAAAAAGCCTTAATAGCTTGAGGCTGTCCTGCTCCACTGAAAAGTAAAACCCGCCAACAACATCGCTTTTATGCTTAATCACATAATATGAGTAGCGCTTCATTGCCTTGAGTTGATACTCATGGTCATCATAGCCAGGTGGACCTGAACCGCAGAGCTTTTGATCTGTTGAGAATGCTGAGACCTGAATATCTAGAAGTGCTTCAATGTCACTTGTACTCGCTTTTTCAATCGAATTCATTGATAAACCTCTTAGCTCATAACGCCCTGTTAAGGTGTGAGCAACGCAATACCGAAGCTCCCGAATACCACCTTAAACACTAAACGCAACGCATAGTAAAAATGCCACGCGTTGCGAATCACTCTTAAACA
>NZ_JAHGAM010000051.1:0-6586 GCF_030248595.1 Vibrio sp. D417a
CTGTCTATCAGATATTAGCCTCAATAGAGGGTTATTTAACATATAGTACGTAAGACGCATCTCCATTCTCAATCTCACTTCAAAACCAAGCTCAAAGCCTTAAAATCTCACCTTAAGAACTTCGTTTTGCTTTCATTCAGTTGAGTTAATTGCCGTGAGTAACTCACGCTTATACTGTTTTTGCTGGTTGATTTCATTTTTAAACCTAAACACTCATAAGTATTAGTTTGTCATTTACGATCCTCGTTTTAACCAACCACTATCAATCTAATCTAAAAGATATATCTTATTGCTTTGCATCCTGATGAACTTTATGGTATTTATAAAGTAAGCATTAATAAAAAAGAGAACAATAACATGCAGATATGTAATTTTGACTTCGACAAACGCTACTCTTACTCGTTAGATCATCTTGAAATAGATGCTCTGGAAGCTTACCACAGCAATCCCACACCGCCCCGCCGTGGCGCAGCACTTACGGCAGCAACAAAGCGCTACAAAGCTTCTGAAATGCTTCATTTCATTCACCAGATCCACGGGAAAGAAGATCTCGACATGACACCAGTTCTTGCAAAGCGATTACTGCTAGGACTTTTCGGGCGTTCTGTGCTGTTTGACACGCTTGTAAGGATTTACGGTGATAAGAATCGCTCAGCATCGAACAAAAGCAGCGATTTTAAGCGCCTAGACGAGCTTGTAGAGCGTTATAAGCCTGATGCTAATACACTAGTTCAAAAAATGACGTTAGACGCGAGAGAAGCGATTAAGAGAGCGCAAAACGAATACAAGAAATCTCAACAAGATCCTACAGATGATTAACCAAGAGCGTGAGTGACTCACGCTGTAAATCAAATGAAGCTAAAAGATATATCTCCTGGCTTCATTTTACATACGGTGCTAACTGTGTAAAATGTGTGTAATCTTGTGTATCTTAGGTGTGTAAATGTGAGTAATTTGCTTAGTGTGAAAGAGGTGTGTAATTTATACAACGTGACCAGAAAAACGTTGTATAACTGGCAATCCGCAGGAAAGCTAACAATGATCAAGAAAGGCGGCAAATCCTTTATTGAATCTAATGTTATTGATGAATTGGCAGATCGGAGAATTACCAGATTAGTTACACAAAATGACACAGGTTTACACAGTGTAATTACTCAATTATCAGATCGAATAACGCACTTAGAATGTGTAATTACACAGTTGCGTGATGATTTGTTACAGTGTAATACGCCAAAAGCAGAAAAAGTCAAAGCCGTTACACAGCAAAATACACAATCAGAGCCTAACGATTCTGCTGTCAGACCATATGATACAAGGCGTGCAAGCGAATGGCTTGAAAAATGCCAACGTGTATTTACACAGTTAGATCCTGAAATCCAAAACACGATCACAAAAAAAGATTTTGCGGCACTGGCTGGCGTAAGTCGCGGCACTGTCACGAAACGCTGGGACGAAATCATCTCTATTGCTGACAAGTAAGTACATTTACGAGTCGTAAATGCACTGCCCTAGCTTCTTTCCTGCCTTATATAAAGCTAATGGATATATCTTCTAGCTTCAATCACTTCTAGTAGCAATCACACCACCAATGCGTCAAAACGCACTTTCTGTGCCGAATACGGCACGACAGGGTAAAATCAAGCTAATGGATATATCTGATAGCTTGGATATACCTATTGCGTGAGTTACTCACGCGACCTATAGCAACACCACAAACCCTAGAACCCAATACGTGAGTTTCTCACGTATTGCCTCCCTTGTGCATATATGTAATAGCACTATATCAAAAGGCTTCAACGTGAGTAACTCACGTTGACAAATCACTCATAATGCAAATGTACGCTTCGCTATTTGCATTAGGAGTAATTTTTGATCTCTTCTCTGAAAATAAGTTCTTCTGCTGCCCACGATAAAGCTTTCTCAATCAGTTCTATCTTGCCTTTTCCTTCAGATTCAGGATGTGAAATCAAGTAAACTTTAATAATTGAAGCGATGTGATCTTCTGTATTTATTGAAACTCTCATTGTTTTATCAAAAATCTTCTGATTTTTGTAAACAGTATATCTTGTTGAGTGCTTCCTATAAGCTGCTTTGAACTTATTTTTGAACTTAGCATCAAACTTGTCAAAATAAGCTATAAAGTCAGTGTTATCTAGCCTTTCCGACAGGTCGATTAAATGATTTACCTGCGCCATAGTAATTCCGTTATTGCTATGGTGAGACTTTAGGTATTTTATTAAGTACTCTCTTTTTTCATATTCATTATTTTCCCAGAAGTTTACTCTAGCCATTTTAATTCCTTTTTTTGAGTGTATGATTAAATTATATATGGCGTGAGTGATTCACGCAACATTTATTTATTGTATTATTATTCGTGATCAAATATTGATCGCAAATATGATCTTCTGATATATTAATTATATTGGATGGCTATTAAGCAAGCATATATTTGTACCCCTCCACTTCGTGTAGTTGTCCAAATAGCTTGCAAGGGGATTCCCCTTGACCCCTTTTTTGCATCACTTCGTGATGCTAAAGAAACACCGCATAATAAATATAATATGGTGAATTAAATTGAATACGCAAAATAGAACAAAGCAAATAAAAGTTCGTGTAAATTCTGACGAAGAAAAAGAATTATTGGAACGTGCAAATAATATCCCCTTGTCAAAATTCATGCGTGAATTTTGCTTGGGGAATGAGTTACCAAGTAACTCAATATCTGAAACAGCAGACCCAAAGTTGATAGCTCAACTGTCATCAATCGGAAACTTATTAAACCAGGCATTGCGCTTGGCTAACAGTGAAGCGAAAGCAGGATATTCATTAAACACAATGCGATTAATGCTTGTGGTAGAACGCACTCAGAAGTCACTGGAGGAACTTAAAAATGCTAGTTAAGTTTTTCACACCTACGCAATCAAAAGGTCCCTTGGGTGCGATAGAGTATTTTCTTGATGATGAAGGTCGCATAGTTGCCCCCCAAGTCATTTCTGGCGATCCAGAAATAACTAAGCAATTGCTTTTAGCATCGAGCTTTAAGAACCCCTACACCGCAGGATGTCTGAGCTTTGCGAAAGAAGAAAGCGACATCTCAAAAGATGTACAGCAAGAGCTTATGGATTCATTTGAGAAGACTTTGCTTGTTGGATTAGAGCCTAATCAGTACGACATTCTGTGGGTTGAGCATCGAGACAAAGGCGGTCGTTTAGAGCTTAATTTTCATGTGCTAAACACAGAACTGCAAACTGGTAAAAGACTACAACCATATCTACACCAATTCGACAGAAATCGCATTGATACGTGGAAGTCATTACAAAATGATTTGTATGAACTAGCCGATCCAAATGCCCCAGAACGCAGAAGGACGCTGCAACTAGGCAACATGAAAGCTGTTAAGCCTAATAACGTTAAAGTAGCCATACATGAGCATTTAGAAGAAATGTGGATGAGTGGCGAAATAAATAATCGCAATGAAATAATAAATGAATTAAATAAAATTGATGGTTTGGAAATATCAAGAATAACACCTAATGCAATATCAATTAAAGTTCCCGATATAAAAAAACCAATAAGACTTAAGGGTGAACTTTACAATGAAAACATTGGAACGTGTCAAGACTATACAAAAGCAACAGAGAATAAACAGAAACGCTTTGATAAAGAAAGAGAGCAAAGAATTGAAGCAAATAGAGAAAAGCTCGATAGACTCAATCAAAAGTGTGGAGAACACCGCCAAAAGAAATATAAATACACTCTTAAGGCAAAAGAAGAAACAAAAGCGCTTATCGAATCTGTTAATCGTGATATTGCTAATTACAATGACAGCATTAATAACGGCAAGCGCAACCTACGTGAAAACATCGAAGAGTTACGAAAACGAGTTTCACGAATGCAAGAGCTTTCAAGTAACGAAAGACAAAAAGCTATTTTGCAAACTATAAAACCAAACAATAACAATAAAAATAAAGAAAGGTATCAACGTGGAAAAAACATTAGAAATCGTCTTAGAAGCCTTAGAGCAAACCGCATTAGAGATGGAATCGTTAAGAAAAGAGATGACATCGATAGAGAAAAGCTACAACGATTTGCAGAAGAAATCATTAAAGAACTACTCAGAAGCAGCAGAGACCGCAAGATACGACACGCCCAAGTCCAACGATACGGGAGTCATCGAGACGCTAGCAAGTCAAATAACAAGCCCTTGCATGACATGCGAGAACGCAAAGCTAACCGTAGAGATAGACGATCCAACGAACTTGATTTTTGAGTGCTTAGCGAGCGTTAAAACAGATAAACCAGTGCTTGCGTGCAACAAGTGGACAATCGCAATGAATAGAGATTCAAGTCACGACTAATGATCTTAATTGATCAAAGTGACTGATAAGTGATAAGATTTTAGAAAAGAAAAAGCCCACGAGACTTTGGCGAGACTATGTGGGCTAATTTCAAGAATATGGAATAATTATATGTATAAAACTAAAGGGTTTCAAGCCCTACAAGCACCTAGTATATTTAATTTTCATATATTCAACAGTCCTCGCCATGTGGACGGTGTTGAGTGTATGTAAACGAAAAATTAGAAGAACTTTTCTACAGCAAACTAGCAACGAAACCTTATTGCAGCCTTGAGAAAAAGGCAGATCGCATAAGGTCAAAAGCTAGTGCCATCAAATACCCTTACATTCAGCCCAATCCACCACACCTTTGTGCGTGGCTCGTGTTCGACTGCGACCATCAAGATACATGGCGCTTCGATATTGTGGGGCTTCCTGTGCCTAATTTCATTGTGATGGACAAGGAAACACTAAGGCATCACATTTTCTACGCAATACGTGATGTTTACACGACTGAAAAGGCACGCAAGAAACCGCTTGAATGGCTTGCAGCTATTGAGCGCACCTTTGCGTTCTATCTTCAAGCAGATACGCAGTACGTGGGATTAATTGCTAAGAATCCTGCACATAGCGACTGGCAGACCTGGTTCATTCACGATCATATTTATGAACTAGCAGAGCTTGCAGATTACAAAGACCTATTGCCAAAACCTAGAGAGTGCGACATATCAGGCTTTGGGCGTAACTGTGAGCTGTTTGATAACTTGAGGCACTGGGCATATCGAAACATCCACAAACACAGCGTACAGAGCTTCCCAGAAGCAGTATCAGCTAAAGCTGAACAGCTAAACGTATTTGCTCCACCATTACCATTTGGAGAAGTAAAAAGCATTGCTAAAAGCGTCACTAAGTACTGTGAACGCAATAGGTCGTATTTTGAAGATCGCTACGGACGTAAGATCGGACTTAACCCAGAGCTAGACCTACAGACAAAACAGAGCCTTGCCGCGATGCATACAGCAAATGCGAAAGCAGAAGCCACTAGAGCTAAAATACAGAGTGCTGTTGATAGTTTGCTTGCTGATGGTAAAAAGGCGACCCAGAAAGCAGCACAGGAAACGTCTGGTGTCGGCATTGCTACGGTAAAGCGATATTGGAAGCAGATAAATAAATGAGTTTGAGATAGAGGAGAGTTAATCTTTACTTCTATAAAAGCCAAAAGCCGAGGTTCTATTAAATAGACCTCGGCTTTCTAAATCCGAACTCGATACAGAGCCTTTCGGTTATCTGTCGGTTCTCTTTGATTAAATAATGCGACATCATGTTTCTCATGTCAAGTTGTTTTACCGACGCTTTTTCTAGCTATAATGCTAAAAATTTCATTTATTTGGTTTTTTATGGATTATCAAGAGTTTATTCGATGTGTATCGGAAGTGCGTCTAGTTAGCTTGAACAAGCTACTAAAAGACCCTACTGATGAAGAAAAAGTAAAAATACACCAATGGGTTAAGGCTTGTAATGCTGCTTTACTCCCATTAATTCAAACGTCAGAAGTTGTATTACGCAATGCAATCCATGCTGCTGTTAGGGATGAGTTTGGCGAAAAATGGTACAACAGCCCTAGATTCAACTCTTATCATTGCGAAGAGTTCTCAAGCGATGTTGTGGACTTTAAAGAGAAAATAAGCTCAGCTAACTATAAGAACAGAAATGACCCAGAACCAAATGAAATCATAGCCAGTGCAGATTTCTATACATGGGAGCTTATTTTTAGTGAGGATTTTTTCAATGCTTCTGACAATCAGTTTTTGTGGCCAAATAAACTTGATAGCTTATTCAAAGGTATAGACCCAACTGAAGCCAAGACAAAGAAACAATTACACTTAGCGAAGCAAACAATCCAAGCAATTCGCTTGGTGAGAAATAGAATCGCTCACAATGAGACCCCTTGGAGATATCGACGAGTTAAAGGAGCAAAAAACCTTGGTCAAGCAAGAGCGAATGCTTTTAATGATATGGAAAAGTCCATAAATAACTGTGAAAGACTCATTAAGATGATTTCACAGGATAAGTGTAATGCAATGACTGAGTTCGGCTGGTTTGATAATGCCAGGGAAGTGTGTTCTATGAAGGGTTTCCTAGCGATGGTTTTAAATTCAGATAAGTAAAAAAAGGTATCATTAGCTGTCTATCAGATATTAGCCCTTTTGGGGAGTGCATCACTCCAGATGCATAGCGTAACGAAGGGG
>NZ_JAHGAM010000052.1:0-1117 GCF_030248595.1 Vibrio sp. D417a
CTCCTAGAGCATAACGCCCTGTTAAGGTGTGAGCAACGCAATACCGATGCTTCCGCAAACCACCTTAACCACTAAACACAACGCATAGTAAAAATGCCACGCGTTGCGAATCACTCTTAAACAGTTTGTTAAATTCGTTCTAACGTATACATGCCCGATATTCTGGAATTACGAGCTGCAAAGCATCAGCATCCGTAACTGAAAACCTAGATAAACGGCGGACAAACAAAGAACTGTTTCTTGGCTCCTTAAATATCAACCGACTAACAGATCTATATTTGTACTGGTAACACGAAACGTCCTCCGCTAGAAGACGATGAAACAAATGCCAACGCAGGTCGATATCGGCTTGTTGGTCTAACGAACGATTAGTAAAATATTGCTCAAACTCTTCTCGTGTTAGCCAATGATCGAACACAGTGATTGCAACACATTGCCAATCTTCAATGCTCTCGTTCGTTTTATTGTCTAGAGCGGAATAAAGTGATTTGAGGCTACCCTGCCCCCCTTTTGATACATTTCGAAATGCTCTCATAAACCCTCAAGAATTTAACGCCCTGTTAAGGGGTGAGCAACGCAATACTGAAGCCGCCGCACATCACCTTAATCACTTAAACCAACGCATAGTGAAAATGCCACGCGTTGCGAATCCCTCTTGAACAGATTGTTAGCTGTGTACTACAACACTAGCATTAAAATCAAAGGCCCCAAAACTGCAACAACCATCATCAAAAACCAAAGATAAATCATCAATGATAGGTAGAGCGAAAATATCCCTTTTACAGCATTTTCCAGTTCGACACCTTTATTATTCTGTAAAAAGTACGCTAACTCTGCCCTAGGAATGGAGCCTGCAACTTTTCGAAACTTAAGCTTCAAAAGCATAAGACCCATTGAGGTAGGTACACTAAGCATCAACAGATACAACATATAAGACATGAAGGTGTTTTCGGGAGATTTGTTACCTGAAACTATAGCCGCAATAATGATGACTAAGAATAGAGAGGAAAAACCTTTAAATGATGAAAAGACTGAGTCTCGCGTTTTAACATATAGCCAAAATAACGGCTTATCGATTATTTTCATTTGTTTCTCAAACAGCTAACGCCCTGTTAAG
>NZ_JAHGAM010000053.1:0-4933 GCF_030248595.1 Vibrio sp. D417a
GCAAGACACAAAAAAGAATAATTCCTCCTTAGCTCAGTTGGTAGAGCGACGGACTGTTAATCCGCAGGTCGCTGGTTCGAGCCCAGCAGGAGGAGCCACTTTTAAAGCCGCATCACTTGATGCGGCTTTTTTGTATCTGCTTTATACGTCATTTCTCACTTTCCCATTTATCTGCACTTCATTTCTAAACATCAGCGAACATTAAATCCTTTCTTCAAAAACACTTATTTCACGCTAAAAATTTAATCCTCATCGTAATTTCAATACGCATTAGTATCCGAGCATATTCATCTTCACTAAGATGCCCGAGTTATTACATTTCTTCTTTTAGCTATGCCTTGCATAGTGATAACACTTTATTTGTGAGCTAAATATGAAACTAAAAACTCAAGCCTATTTATTATCTGCGATCATATTGCTAGCTCTCCTAGCTCTGACCGCAACGGGCTTATGGACACTTCGCGTCGCAAGTAACCTTGATAACAAAGCTCGAGTTACTGAGCTATTTAAAAGTGCGTACAGCATACTTACCGAAGTAGAAAAGATGGCTATCGAAGGCAAAATGCCGGAAGACGAAGCGAAAGCATTAGCCACTCGCCTACTTCGTAACAATATCTACAAAGACAACGAATACGTTTATGTCGCAGATGAAAATATGATGTTCATCGCCGCACCACTAGACCCTCAACTGCACGGAACCAGCTTCCATGACTTTAGAGATGGCAGTGGTAATAGCGTAGGCCAACTCATTCTAGATGTATTGGGGCACAAAACAGGTCAGATCGTTGAATATACCTGGAGCCAAAAACAAGCTGATGGCAGCATTGAAGAAAAACACTCGATAGCAGAAAAAACACCACACTGGGGCTGGGTTGTCGGTACAGGTATTGGCTTTAATGAAGTTAACGCACGTTTTTGGTCGACAGCACAATGGCAGCTTGTGCTGTGTCTGATTATCGCGGGAAGTATTCTAAGTGGCCTGATCATTTCGATTCGCAAAATGCTTCATCTACTTGGTGGAGAGCCTAACGACGTGCGTAAAGCAGTTCAAGCTGTCGCTCAAGGAGACATTCAGACCAGTTTTGATACTGTGGCACCGAGAGGAAGTATCTATCGTGCCGTGCAAGATATGAGTCAATCACTAGCTACCATGGTGACAAACCTAGAGAAGTCTATGCATGCACTGCGCGCAGAGTTGTCTGCCGTAGAAGCTCGATCAAATACGATTGCCGATCTTACCGTATCTCAGCAGCAATCAACGGCGATGATTGCCACTGCGATGACTGAAATGGCATCTTCAGCCAACCATGTTGCCAATTCAGCAAGCGACACCGCAAACAATACGGACGAGGCTGACAAACAAAGCCAACATACTCAGAAACTCATTCATAACACGGTTGAAAACATTCAAGGTTTAGCTTCTCAATTAAATACTGCGAGTAAAGCGGTCGCCGATCTAGATCAGGATGTAAATAATATTGTAAAAGTGCTCGATGTGATTGGTGATATTGCAGAGCAAACAAACCTATTGGCACTCAATGCAGCCATTGAAGCAGCACGTGCTGGAGAACAAGGCCGAGGCTTCGCAGTCGTTGCTGATGAGGTACGCAACCTAGCAGGACGCACACAAGACAGCACAAAAGAGATTCAGTATATGATCTCCAATCTGCAAGAAGGCTCTCGCAATGCCATTCACACAATGGAAATATGTGCAGAAACCAGTGAAAGCACTGTTACAGAGTCTAAGAATGCCTCTGAAGCTCTACAGCAAATTGTAACGGCGTTAGAATCTATCACCACAATGAGCCAGCAGATCGCTACTGCTGCCGCTGAGCAGACGCAGGTTAGCGATGATATTGCGCTACGCATAAACCTTATCGAGGAAAGCGGAGGCCAACTCAACTCTGTCGTAACCGAGAGCCAATCAAGTACTCAAAGTTTAGCTTCACTAGCGAATGAGCTAGAAGGTTGGGTAAACAAGTTCTCAGTAAAGCACTAGTTTAAAGTCAATTGTTCAATAAAAAGCACGTTTTCAGACGTGCTTTTTTGTTTTTATCGCCTTTATTTTGCAAGTGAACACACTATCAATGTTAAAACATCGCTTAAAGCATGGCGCATTGCTGCTAAAAACGCATAAAAACAGCCCACTCCGAGCACAAATTCATCAAACGATATTTTATTTTAATTTTATTGTTGACCTGAAAGCCGAAAAGCCTTTTAATACACCTCGTCGCCCGGATAGCTCAGTCGGTAGAGCAGAGGATTGAAAATCCTCGTGTCGGTGGTTCGATTCCGCCTCCGGGCACCACAATTTATTAATTGTTGGTGCTTAGCACGAACAATGTTAAAGAATAAAATGTGCCGACTTAGCTCAGTAGGTAGAGCAACTGACTTGTAATCAGTAGGTCACCAGTTCGATTCCGGTAGTCGGCACCATTTATTCTCTTAAAAAGACAATTCCTCCTTAGCTCAGTTGGTAGAGCGACGGACTGTTAATCCGCAGGTCGCTGGTTCGAGCCCAGCAGGAGGAGCCAATTTTCATTATTAAGTTAATAACTTATTAATGACATTGTGCCGACTTAGCTCAGTAGGTAGAGCAACTGACTTGTAATCAGTAGGTCACCAGTTCGATTCCGGTAGTCGGCACCACTTATTAAAATTTGTTCCTCCTTAGCTCAGTTGGTAGAGCGACGGACTGTTAATCCGCAGGTCGCTGGTTCGAGCCCAGCAGGAGGAGCCATATTAGAAGAAGCCGCATCACTTGATGCGGCTTTTTTGTATTAGTTTAAAGCTAAGCTCTCTCCTACTACCCACGAAATAACATAAGCGCTTTGATTATTAAAAACCGCTTACCGCAAGCTAACTATCGACTCACTAAGTAACCAGAAAATATTAACCACAAACGCGCGTGGCAAATGGTGTATCTTTCAACTAAAAAAAGCCAGGTAAAAACCTAGCTTTTTAATTCAATCGGCCATCTCTGAAATCAGCTTAAACCACCAAGACAAATATACTTTGTCTCCAGATATTCATCGAGTCCTTGCTTAGCACCTTCCCGTCCAACACCCGACTCTTTAACTCCACCAAATGGAGCCACTTCAGTAGAGATGATCCCTTCATTAACTCCAACCATGCCGTACTCTAAACCTTCACTAAAAGCCATAATACGCTTCAAGCTATTCGTATAGAAATAGCAAGCCAAACCATATTCTGTATCGTTCGCCATTTCGAGAACTTGATAATCATTTTCAAAGGTAACAATAGGCAACACAGGCCCGAATAGCTCTTGCTGAACAATCGACATATTCTGCGTCACACTATCCAAAAGAACGGGCTCCATAAAGCGACCAGGCCGTCTCTGTGGAGAGTTAGCAATAGAGGCTCCTTCTTGTACAGCTTGATCGATCACCGCCTCTAGTCGATGCTTAGAGGCCATCGTAATAACAGGACCTAATGTGACACCTTTCTCTAAACCATTTCCAAGCTTTAATTTGCTTAACTTCGACAATACTTTATCAATAAAAGCTTGTTTTACATTTTTATGAACATATAGCCGATTGGTACAAACACATGTTTGCCCTGCATTACGGAACTTCGACGCGACAAGCCCTTCCGCAGCCTCATCTAAGTCTGCATCTTCAAACACGATGAAAGGCGCATTACCACCCAACTCCATCGACACCGCCTTGACTGAATCACTGGCTTGCTTCATCAAAATTTTCCCAACGCGCGTAGACCCCGTAAAAGAGATCTTCTGAATCCTAGGATCAGTACTTAGTACTTGACCAAACTCAGCAGCCTGCTCCGACACCACGACAGAAAGCAGTTCTTTAGGGATACCAGCCTGATAAGCTAATTCAACAACAGCAATTGCAGTGAGAGGGGTAAGCTCTGATGGCTTGATCAACATGCCACAACCTGCCGCTAGGGCTGGTGCTGCTTTTCTTGTAATCATCGCAATAGGGAAGTTCCAAGGTGTAATTGCAGCGCATACTCCCACAGGCTGGCGAATTGCAGATAGACGTCTATCTGTCGTGGGGGCAGGAATAACTTCGCCATAAGCACGTTTTGCTTCTTCTGAGAACCACTCGACAAAAGAGGCACCATACATCACTTCCCCTTTGCTCTCAGCTAAAGGTTTACCCTGCTCTAAGGTAATAATCGTGGCTATGTCTTCTGCATTATCAAGAAGTAGTTGATACCACCCCCTCAAACGACGAGAGCGCTCTTTGGCACTTAATTTAGCCCAACGGACTTGCTCCGTTTTGCACTGACCAATGAGATCATCTAACTCATCAAGAGTACTAGGCTTTAACCGAATTAACTCTTGCTCAGTTGCAGGGTTGATGACCACAATTCCCTCTTCGGAAGACCATTGCTTAAATACAGATTTCAGCGTTTCATTTTTTATTTGTTGCATCATCAAACATACTCCTCAAGAACTCCTCTTAGGTTAATCGCTACTAGCAAGTTCAGCAAAGAAAACAAAGTTTTCTAAAAGGCATTAATTTTCGGAAGACTTAGATCTCTTCCTCACTATATTTCGGGAAATTGCGTAATCCACGCAACGACGGTCCCGCTCTAAACATGGAAGCAATGAATGTTTGAGAAATAAGATGTAGAAAATTATTGTTTAAGAGAGACGCTAACAAAACGCGCAGTGAGGAAGACTATTCATTCTACTACGGTTGAGGGCGAGTGTTATAAAGACTCATTGTTCAAATGACCAATCTTTCAACGAGGACATAATACAAACTCGGAGTAATTGGAAGTGCAGGCAGCAGGCCCATCTTCCTGAGAAACTCATGTGCCAAAAGGGTAAAGAAAGTCGTATTGTCTCGCCTTCAATGTGTAAATGCATTTCTAGGGGACACGACCAAACGAAAAAGCCCCAGTCTTTCGACTGGGGCTTAATATAAGTGGCGGAGTGGAC
>NZ_JAHGAM010000054.1:0-5524 GCF_030248595.1 Vibrio sp. D417a
GACAACCTTACTATTATTGATTTGGTCGCCTTGTAGAGCATATTTTCTAGTTGTATAAGTTTCATATTGCTCCAAATGTATAGCGCCCTGTTAAGGTGTGAGCAACGCAAGACCGATGCTTCCGTATACAACCTTAAACACTAAACGCAACGCATAGTAAAAATGCCACGCGTTGCGAATCACTCTTAAACAGATTGTTAACTGCCTGATTTATTGACATTATATACGTTAACTACAGAATAAAAATTGACTCTACAAATGGATTTTGACATGAAAAAAGTAACGATTCTATTCTCAATTTTAGCACTAAACGGATGTGTAACCCGAGATACTCCTCCCTCAGAAAATACCCTAAAAGAACATACACTTGAGGTTAAGTGCTACACTGCAATCAATGAGTTACCACTACCTTTAATTCCGACTAACTCCGAAATGTTCACTTACGATATCAAGCTACGACCAAACAAATATGATAGTACATCTCATTTAAGCCTTTATAGCCAAGACTACGCTGTAAAATGTAACGCTGATAAAACGCTCTGTAAACACAGCAATATAAAACCAACACTCGATTATAAGGTAGTAAAAAACAACGATGGGGGGCTTACTATTGAAGGAGAGTTTGTCTCTGAAGCTGGCAGAGAAGTTGAATACAAAGACGATATTGGTTACATAAAGCGAAGTGTTCACGCTGATGTTCCAATCTGGGTTGAAAAAACATCCAAGTTGCCTTTTTCTCTTTCTACAACTGGAAAGAAATATGTTGAACTAGCAGCCCCAACAGGAAACAAGCTTATTTTGAAGATAAAGTAAGCCATATTACTTCTAATAGCCTTACTTCTAACCGAAGATTTGAAGTAAGGCAGTTAACGCCCAATTAAGGGGTGAACAACGCCTCCACCCAAACCTAAAGCATTGTGCCATAAACACTAAAACTGAAGTAGAAGCAAAAGTGCCAAGCGTTGTGAATCCCTCTTAAATTGCTTGTTATGTTCGTACTACAATGTTTAGTGCGATTATATCGAGTTGCCCTAACTCATTAAAATTTAGCCGAAAGTGCTTGTAACCTTCGTTGTGATTAATCACTTCTGATTCGACGTGTTGCTTAAGCCAAAAAGATGAGCATATTTCATAACAGCAGTCATCTCGCTCCCCTTCAAGTAAATCAAACACCATCTGCCACTTGAATGCTACAGGATCGGCAAAATACAACTTTACCGCTTTTTCTTGCCAATCTTTAAACTCAGCTCGTAAATCAGCATCTTCTTGATGGATTTCAGGATATTCTGCATCTGCAGTAGAAAACCCCAAATCTAGTAATTTAACTGTTTCCATAACCCTTCCTAGCCTAAAGAACATAACGCCCAGTTAAGGGGTGAAGCACGCAATGACCAAGCCGCTGCATGGCACTTCAACACCGAAACCAACGCATACCAAAAATGCCACGCGTGCTGAATCCCTCTTGAACTGTTTGTTATGTGCGATCTAAACGGTAGCGCCTTACAATGCCCTCGGTTTCACTTGTGTAGTTGCCAAGGTACTCACCGCCACAGTTTTCGATAACCTTTTGAGACGCTGGATTGTCAATTGAACAAGTAACAATAACTGAGTCAATGACAACATGGTCTCGCACCCAAGCGAGGAGAAATGAGGCTACACCTTTACCACGAACTGACGGTCTAGTTTCGTAGCCGATATGCCCAATGACATTTTCTACGTTGGCATTATTACCTTTACGAACTCGAATAGCGCCTAAGATTTCAGAGTCAGATACGCAATAATAAGTTGTGCTTGGTAAATAACCGTTTGGTAATTCAGAAGTTGCCTTAGAACGTTCAACCAAACGTGATAAATAAGCTTCAGGATCTTGCTCAACGCCGGAATATTTAGGGATACCCGACTCCAAACATTCTTTCGCGTAACTCGCTAATATTGGAGCTAAATCTAGGCTCGCTTTTACTACTTCCATGTCAACTATCCTCAAAAGCACATAACGCCTTGTTAAGGGGTGAGCAACGCAATACCGAAGCCGCCGCATACCACCTTAGTCACTAAAACTAACGCATAGAAAAAGTGCCACGCGTTGCGAATCCCTCTTGAACAATTTGTTAGGCGAATTACTTAAAAGGAAGTGGAATATCTTTCGTTATGGATATGTCCTCTAAACACTGCTTCAAAGGTAACTGCTTGGATTTATAGATTGTTGTAATCGAATTTTTCTCTTGGTCTACGTCCACTGTTAAACAAGCACAACTAAAACCATAGTTTCGATTTGTTCTAACAAATTCATTTTCATTTGCAGTCACTTGATAAAGCAGTTCCATCGATTTATCGTCCAATGCATTTGAAGTACCTTGGACTGATATATCCCACGAGCCATCGCGATCAATCAACCACATATTGGCAGGAGAAGGGTTTTCAAGCCATCCACATCGAGTCTCTTCTGCCGTCGCTGTTAATGCAGAAAACATCCCCAGAATAACAATCAAAAATCTCATTACTGACTCCATTCGCCTAACGCCCGCTTAAGTGGTGAGCAACGCAATACGGTGCTTCTGCATACCACCTTAATCACTAAAATTAACGCATGGTAAAAGTGCCACGCGTTGCGAATCCGTCTTGAAGCGTTTGTTAGCCGTTCATTCCCAAAGGTTATTGCTTACTCAACAAGAACTTACGCAAATCTCTTTCAGCTCGCATAACAAACAGAATAAAGACCTTGTCACTGTCTTGTTTATAGAAAACACGGCACGGATTAACGACAACTTCACGATAACTTAAATGTTCTAGTTCGGGCGGAATACGACCTGATTCTGGGAAAGTTTCTAGGCGTTCAACTTTAGAGAAGATCGTTTGTACCAACTGCTTTGCAGCTAGGACATTTTCAAGTGCTATGTATTCAGCGATATCATTGAGGTCAGATAGCGCTGGCTCAGTCCAGATTATTTCAGCCATTTTGACATTTTGTCCTTGGCTTCATCATGACTTACCACTTTACCGTCAGCTAGAGCACGCTCGCCTCGTGCAATACCCTCCAGAATAACCAAACGATTTTGCATAAACTCGTAATCATCAACATCAACTAGATACGCTGATGGCTTACCATGCTCAGTAATTAATACTGGTTCTTTAGTGTCGTGGAGATCAGCGAGGATCTTAGTTGCTTGACGTTTAAGTGATGTAACTAGTTCTACTTTCATGAAAGCTGCTCCAAAGAAATACTAAAGTGATACTATTCTATCACTTTAAGTATAGCAAGCTCCATAACGGCTAACGCCCTGTTAAGGGGTGAGCAATGCAATACAAAAGCCGCCGCATACCACCTTAATCACTAAATTCAACGCATAGTGAAAATGCCACGCGTTGCGAATCCCTCTTGAACAGTTTGTTAAGAGTATTATTTCAACAATGAAAAAGCATACGCCGCAGCAAAGCTACTAGTTGCTGCAATAAACCAAGATAATACAGTCGGCCAGAGTCTTTGAACTACCGTTGGTTTAGACTGCTCCAGATAGATCGCCGTATTTGGGATAAACTTTGTATGCAGATAAAGCAGCCCATTTAGTAACGCAAACATAACTATTACGAATATAGCCCGATTTTCCAACTCAGGAATTTCAGGAATGGCAACCAACATAAGACCAAAAATTACAGCATTTAAATTGAGACCATACTTGCGATACGTTGTAACTAATCGGTTTTGCTTAGCCATTACGACTTGTTCTAACGATGCAGATTTTCCTAATACCCACGATTCATTTATTCCAGACACTCGGATTTCACTAGTTCCAAGTTCATTAAGCTCGATTACGACGACTCTGTTTATGCCATAGGCTTCAGGCTCTTGAATAACCAACTTAAAATAGTTGAGTTGGTCAGCGTTAACTTTCTCAGAGAGAAAGTCATCTGCGTACTTTGTTAATTCGCTTCCATGTAGCTTATAAGTAACGACAACCTTACCTGTTTTAAAATCTTTTCTTAAAAAATTTATTAGTTCTTCTAGGTCATCTTTGAACAAACGAATTGAACCAACGTGTACTGACTTGTTATAGACTTGTTCAGGGTTATTTGAAGGATTATCACTAATAGTGTCATGAGGATACAATTCAAAAGTACCAGCCGTACCAATAGTTGAACTCCAATCACCTTTGATGTTCCCTGATTGAGTTAACTTACCAACAACAACCACATCCCCCATAACAACACCTTCTTCAGGTTCGCTAATTGGCGTACATTCTAATCGAAAGGAATCATCAAACGTTCCTACGCAATCATACATAGAGATGCCATAAATCGTATCCATTATGCGCAGTTTGCCTGATAAATTACTTTTATCTTGAGAAACTTCGAGGAATACATTACCTGTATTAGTGCCGTAAATTCTACCTGCCCAACGATTTGCTAGATTTTCCAAGTTTCTACCTCTATAACTAATACTCTTAACGCCCTGTTAAGGGGTGAGCAACGCAATACAAAAGCCGCCGCATACCACCTTAATCACTTAAACCAACGCATAGCGAAAATGCCACGCGTTGCGAATCGCTCTTAAACAGTTTGTTATGTTTGCATCACCAACGTTCAAAAATTGAAAAATATCATTGCCCATTTTATCGGGTATACTTATGAATATATTCACTCGTTGCTTTATAGTATTCTTTCATTAGCTCATCGCTAATAGGACGCTGCTTCTCATAATAATGCTTTCCTGATGAACTACGCGCCGAATCCGAAAGTTCGTGAATTACTTCCTCTCCAAATTTTAAATAACGAGAAACTTCATCAACCTTTAATAAAAAAGTAGCAGTTTCCTCTCCAATGCCATAATCACACCTTGAATTTAGAATGTAATTTTCCCCATCACTATATAAAAGCCAGTTATTATGTTTAGCCACAACTTTCATACTATTAAATTCCCTATTGTATATCATATTGCATTTTTGCTGTTACCAACGATAACAAACATAACGCTCTGTTAAGGGGTGAGCAGCGCATTACCGAAGCGACCGCACACCACCTTAAACACTAAAATCAACGCATAGCGAAAATGCCACGCGTTGCGAATCCCTCTTGAACAGTTTGTTAACTGAGCGCCTTTCAGTTTTCGCCGATCTTACAACCACTTTAGCCAAGGCTAGTTTTCCTAATTAATGATTAGTAAAGCTAACTCAAACATGTATTTAACTAAAAGATTACCGTTTATCTTTAGTTTGAAATGCGTCTCACAACACCATACTTCGGCGATGTAAGTGCGCCGAACTAATCGCGAATGCCTTATATTATTAGAAGGCTTTGTGCCGCCTTTCACATCAGTAAACTTAAGTACCAAATTGAAATTATTAGCATTAGCTAAATTAAGGAAACCGACCGAACACGCTAAACCTCTGAACTTAGAAACGGTATCAATGTGCTTTCATATTTTCTGCGCCAGTTAACGCCCTGTTAAGGTGTGAGCAACACAATACCGAAGATCCCGCATATCACCTTAAACACTAAACGCAACGCATAGCAAAAATGCCAAGCGTTG
>NZ_JAHGAM010000055.1:0-1835 GCF_030248595.1 Vibrio sp. D417a
CCAAGCGTTGCGAATCACTCTTAAACAGATTGTTATGTGACTAATTCACGTAATAATCTAGAAGGTCTCCATCAAACCAGTTTTCACGGCAAAATACCTTAACCATATGAGCGTATTCACTGATATAAAAACTCTTAATTGGTGTTTGCTTAGTAGATATTTTCGCAGAGATTACCTCATAATCGTCAAGCAAGACGGCAAGAGTTCTCAAATCTGACTCGATATATTTAACACGACTGTAGCCACTTGAAAGCGGATCCATCATTGCACCAGTAAGTTCATAGTAAGCATCATTCTCGGTTACATTAAGAGCGCCAGACAACGCAGCATGAATTGATTTGCCATTAGGCAAATGGTTCTTATTGTAAGTATTATTAATTCTTTCTGCCAACTTTGAAATTAATCGGTAAGCATCATCACGCTCTTGTTGTGATGCGAGATACGTAGACTGCTTTTCATTAGCATCAGCTGTTCGCGAAAGCTCGACTCGAGTTTGTTCCAGCTCTTTGCTTTGCAATACAATTGTGATCAGCAAAGCGATTAAAGCCATAAAGCTTAACAATGGGTTGAGAGTTCCACCAATGAAATCACCAAACGTCCCCCAGTCTCCTTGTTCAGTGCTCCAATTAGTCCCAAAATTAAATACATAAGATGAAATTACGACAACATATGCCAAGAGGCTAAAACCGACGATAAAACCAAGAATTGTTAATGTTTTTTTCATATAAATCTCTAAATTTTCGCTGTCACATAACGCCCTGTTAAGGTGTGAGCAACGCAATACCGATGCCGCCGCATAACACCTTAAACACCTAAACCAACGCATAGTAAAAATGCCACGCGTTGCGAATCACTCTTAAACAGTTTGTTAGGTTAATTCTTATAGGTTCCCATCTTAGCTGTTAGCTTACAATCTCCATAACCACCCGCAGCTACTGTTGCCTCGGTAGGTGTTTGCGTATGCTGGAAAACAACATCAAGCCAAGATACCGTGTAGTTAGACATTGTAGATACGACGTTGTCTTTGAATGAAACTACTACATATTCATCTGCTAGCTCACCAGTTTTGCAATAATGCCATTCTTCTGATGAATCAAGAATTTCCTTTAGTGCAGGGTCACCAAATACACTGATAACTTGTTCTTTATTCATACCACGCTCGACTAACAAAGATTTAGTTAAATCTTGCTGAGTATAAATACTTAGATCGACTGGTTCTGGTAATTTTTCTTCGGGCAATGCCATTGCTATAACTGCTGTCAACAAAGCCACATTCAGCGCTGCTGAAACATACAAGGGTTTAATTTTGTTCATTATTTCCTCGATTAACCTAACGCCCTGTTAAGGGGTGAGCAACGCAATACCAATGCCACCGCATGCCACCTTAAACACTAAAACCAACGCATAGTGAAAATGCCACGCGTTGCGAATCCCTCTTGAACAGTTTGTTAGGCGACATTTCTACGTTTAACTTCTTTCTCATACGAAGATTCGTTGTATAGCCAGATAGCCCAAAATGCGAAAAACATCCCGCTCGTGTAAATTGAGTAATTAAGAGCATTATCCGATAAGAAAATCGTAATGCTTGCCGCATCAGAAGATGGGTAAAGGAAAATAACATTAAAAATCATGTACAAAATGGCTGTGACGAAAGTTGTTCTAAAAAGCCAATTTAAACATCCTTTCTTTCGCGATTTTTGCCAATTATCAAATGCTTTAGCATTCATTAATCCACTCCTTTTCTGTTAACTGAAGCTAGATTCACGCCAAGATACTATCCACTAGTCTATCGTTTGTCTCATGTCGCCTAACGCCCTGTTAAGGTGTGAGCAACG
>NZ_JAHGAM010000056.1:0-8921 GCF_030248595.1 Vibrio sp. D417a
CGCTAGTTTTGAGCCTCTTCATTCACCAAAGCTCCTTTTATTCGATATTAGAAAATCTAGTTATGTGACAGAGTTTAATTGTTTGAAGTGTCGCTTGTTTCTAATTTGAAAACAGGACGACTTTGAATACAAGTTTAGTCTCACTGAGATCAAGAGGGAGGGGGGCTACATTTCTGTTAAGGCTTTGATCTACCTGAATGCTAGCTCAGTTTTATCTTGGTGAGGTTGCTAACCTGTTTGGGTTCTGAACGCAATTACCCTAAATGCCTCTTTCTCATAAAAATACAAACTCGCTCATTGCTAAGTATTGTGGAAGTTTAGCTTTGATGTTTGCGAGGAGCCTATATTGCCAAGGGAAGAGAAGTGATACAGATGAAAATGGGTAAATTAAAAGGCTCGTCTATGAATACTATCTATCGGCAATAGTTAGTATCTATGAAAATGTAGCGTAGCGATTCTTAGTATATTTGAAGGTATATCAAAGAATAAGGAGCATTAGTCCTTGAAGGGGAGTCTGAAAATTAGTTATGAAAAAAGCAGCTAGGTAGCTGCTTTTTATTTATTAAGTTACGTGTCTTTAAGAGTCCAATGGCTCCGTATGTTCCGGAGTGGTTATTGCTTGGTTATTCTCTTCCATCTTCTTCTCTTCTGCTTTTGCTTTTTCAATCATTGGAGTGATTGTTGAGCCTTGAATGAGGATAGAGAAAACCACGACGGAGTAGGTCATTACAAGAATAATCTCTTTTACATCGATTAACTTATCTTGAATCACCCAAATACCAGATGGAATAGAAAGTGCCATCGCTAGTGCTAGGCCTCCGCGTAAACCGCCCCACGTCAAAATACGCACTGACCATGGATTATATTTTCTGTAACGTTTAAAGCCTATGTAAGAAAGAAATACACTTAGATAGCGAGCTGCTAGTACAAGAGGGACTGAAATAGCCATCATGATCCAGTCTTCTTTGTGGAATTCAAATAGCAGCATCGACATGCCGATCAGTAGGAATAACACGCCATTCAAGAACTCATCAACAAGCTCCCAAAAATGGTCAAGGTGATCTTCACTCTCTTTTGAAAAGCCAATAAAGCGTGTCCAGTTGCCAATCATAATACCGGATACAACCATCGCGAGTGGGCCTGATACATGGATGTATTCAGCAAATGCGTAACCTGCTGTTGGGACACCAATGGTAAGTAACAATTCCATTGAGTGATCATCGGTGGCACTGATCAAGTAGTGGAATAGCAAACCGAGGACGAAACCATATGTGATACCACCGATAGCTTCTTGGATGAAGAGTAAGGTGACACTACCTACAGTTGGTGCCTCAGTGCCAAATGCAATCGTAAATAGAGTGACGAAGATAACCAAACCGAAGCCATCATTGAAGAGCGATTCTCCTTCAATCTGAGTGGAGATACGTTTAGGAGCATCTAGTTTTTTCACAATAGCCAATACAGCGATTGGGTCAGTTGGCGATATTAGAGCACCAAATAGTAAGCAGTAGACCAAATCAAATTGGATGCCAATTAACTGACAAAACCCATACAGCGCAAATCCAATAAAGAACGTAGAAAACAGTGTAGCTCCAAGGGCTAAAACAGTGATCTCCCACTTTTGATCTTTAAGGTTCGGGAGTTTGATGCCTAGTCCACCAGCAAATAGTAAGAAGCCAAGAATGCCTTTGAGCAAGAAATCTTCGAAGTTAATCCTTGTGACCGTCTCCGTCGCAATTTCGGTGAGATGGAACCAGTTGTTTTGACCCGCAATTAAGATTAGAAGTGAAAGCACCATTGAACCTGCGGTAATCGCAATGGTGGTTTGCATCTTTCCTATCTTGCTGTTTACAAAAGCAATTAGCATCGCAGCTGCGGATAGAAAACATAAAGTATGATAGACCGACATAGAGCTCTCTATTTGTAACATTTTATGAATGGAATTCTCGGCTGATGCTGCTTAAATAGCAAACATTTTTTCGTGATTATTTTGTAAGTTAAGAAGGAGATAAAATAATCATTAATTCCACGTTTAGACGTCTAGACTCCTGAAGTTTGTGTGATAGGATGGAAAGATAACTAAAGGAATGAGGCTGTACTGTGGGAAGTAACGTAAGACAACAGATTGAAGCTCAATTGAAGCAACGTATTCTTTTGATTGATGGTGGTATGGGAACCATGATTCAAGGGTACAAACTTGAAGAGCAAGACTATCGAGGAACGCGCTTTGCGGATTGGCATTGTGATCTAAAAGGTAACAACGACCTGTTGGTTCTAAGTCAGCCTCAACTTATCAAGGAAATTCACGCTGCATATTTAGAAGCGGGTGCAGATATTCTTGAGACCAACACTTTTAACGCAACAACCATTGCGATGGCTGACTACGAGATGGAAAGCCTAAGTGAAGAAATTAACTTTGCAGCTGCCAAGCTTGCACGTGAAGTTGCAGACGAATGGACCGCAAAAACACCCGATAAACCACGTTATGTCGCAGGGGTTTTAGGGCCGACAAACCGAACTTGTTCTATTTCTCCTGATGTAAATGACCCCGGATATCGAAATGTTTCTTTCGACGAGTTAGTTGAGGCTTACTCTGAATCGACTCGAGCGCTTATTAAAGGTGGTTCAGACCTTATTCTTATCGAGACCATCTTCGATACGCTTAACGCTAAGGCTTGTTCATTTGCTGTTGAAAGTGTGTTTGAAGAGATGGGTATTGAGTTACCTGTGATGATCTCGGGGACTATTACTGATGCTTCCGGTAGAACATTATCCGGTCAAACCACAGAAGCGTTTTACAACTCATTACGTCATGTTAAACCGATTTCGTTTGGTTTGAACTGTGCACTTGGCCCGGATGAACTGCGTCCTTATGTTGAAGAGCTCTCGCGTATATCAGAATCTTTTGTTTCCGCTCACCCAAATGCTGGGCTTCCGAATGCATTCGGCGAATACGATTTGTCGCCAGAAGATATGGCTAAGCATGTTAAAGAGTGGGCTCAAAGTGGCTTTTTAAACTTGATTGGTGGGTGTTGTGGTACAACTCCTGAGCACATTCGCCAAATGGCACTCGCGGTTGAAAATATCGCCCCTCGTCAATTACCTGAACTTCCCGTTGCTTGTCGCTTGTCTGGCCTAGAGCCACTCGCTATTGATAAAGACTCTTTATTTATCAATGTCGGTGAGCGTACGAATGTAACCGGTTCTGCGCGTTTTAAGCGCTTGATTAAAGAAGAACTGTACGATGAAGCGCTCGATGTGGCTCGTCAACAAGTTGAAAATGGCGCTCAAATTATCGATATCAACATGGATGAAGGCATGTTGGATGCACAAGCTTGTATGGTTCGCTTTTTAAACCTTTGTGCGTCAGAACCTGAAATCTCAAAAGTACCAATCATGGTTGACTCTTCCAAGTGGGAGGTTATTGAAGCTGGTCTTAAGTGCATCCAAGGCAAAGGCATTGTTAATTCGATCTCACTCAAGGAAGGCAAAGAGAAATTTGTTGAACAAGCTAAGTTGATCCGCCGTTACGGTGCGGCTGTGATTGTGATGGCGTTTGATGAGATTGGGCAAGCAGATACACGTGAGCGCAAAGTAGAAATTTGTACCAACGCTTACCGAATTCTTGTTGATGAAGTGGGCTTTCCACCAGAAGACATCATTTTTGACCCAAACATTTTTGCCATTGCTACGGGGATCGAGGAGCATAATAACTACGCGGTGGATTTCATTGAAGCCGTTGGCGATATCAAACGTGATTTACCACATGCGATGATATCGGGTGGTGTTTCTAACGTCTCATTCTCTTTCCGTGGCAATAACTATGTACGTGAAGCGATTCACGCGGTGTTCCTCTATCACTGTTTTAAAAATGGTATGGATATGGGGATTGTGAATGCGGGTCAGTTAGAAATCTACGATAACGTGCCTGAAAAATTGCGTGAGGCTGTGGAAGATGTCGTTCTTAACCGTCGTGATGACGCCACTGAGAGATTGTTAGATATCGCGGCGGAATATGCAGGCAAAGGGGTAGGTAAAGAGGAGGATGCCTCTGCACTTGAGTGGAGAACTTGGCCTGTTGAAAAGCGCTTAGAGCACGCGTTAGTGAAAGGAATAACTGAGTTCATCGTTGATGATACCGAAGAGGCTCGTGTCAAAGCTTCAAAGCCATTAGAGGTGATTGAAGGCCCACTAATGGATGGGATGAACGTCGTCGGAGACTTGTTTGGTGAAGGTAAAATGTTCCTTCCTCAGGTCGTAAAATCTGCCCGAGTGATGAAGCAAGCAGTCGCGCATCTCGAGCCCTACATCAATGCAGAAAAGCAGGTGGGACAAACAAACGGTAAGATTTTGCTAGCGACGGTCAAAGGTGATGTACATGATATCGGGAAAAATATCGTTGGCGTTGTATTGCAGTGCAATAACTACGAAATTATCGATCTTGGTGTCATGGTTCCTTGCGAAAAGATCTTAAAAGTAGCGCAAGAAGAAAACGTCGATATTATTGGTTTATCAGGGTTGATCACGCCTTCATTAGACGAAATGGTGCATGTTGCAAAAGAGATGGAGCGTCTCGACTTTAACTTACCTCTTCTCATCGGTGGCGCAACAACGTCAAAAGCCCATACAGCAGTTAAGATTGAGCAAAATTACAAGCATCCAGTGGTTTACGTGAACAACGCCTCACGTGCAGTGGGCGTATGTACTTCTCTTTTGTCAGATGAACGTCGCCCTGAATTTGTTGAAAAACTTGAAGCTGATTACGAACGAGTACGTGATCAACATAATCGAAAGAAACCGAGAACCAAACCAGTGACATTAGAAGCTGCTCGAGCGAATAAAGTTGCGATCGATTGGGAAGCTTATACACCTCCAGTGCCTGTTAAGCCTGGCATTCATATCTTCGATGATTTTGATGTGGCTATATTACGTCAATACATTGATTGGACACCATTCTTTATGACTTGGTCACTTGTGGGTAAGTATCCAACAATTTTCCAACATGAAGAAGTTGGTGAAGAAGCAAAACGTTTATTCGAAGATGCCAACGAGATACTTGATCGAGTTGAGCGAGAAGGCCTGTTAAAAGCGCGTGGAATGTGTGGCTTATTCCCTGCTGCGAGCGTGGGGGACGACATTGAAGTTTATGCTGATGAAACTCGTACCGACGTTGTGAAAGTATTACGTAACTTGCGACAACAGACCGAGAAACCAAAAGGATTCAACTATTGTTTATCCGACTACATCGCACCTAAAGAGTCGGGTAAGCATGATTGGATAGGGGCATTTGCTGTCACTGGTGGTATTGGTGAACGAGAGCTTGCTGATGAATACAAAGCACAGGGAGATGATTACAACGCAATTATGATTCAAGCGGTGGCGGATCGCCTAGCCGAAGCGTTTGCTGAGTATTTGCATGAGCGTGTCCGTAAAGAAATTTGGGGTTATGCTGCGGATGAAGATTTATCTAACGATGATCTCATTCGTGAAAAATACCAAGGTATTCGCCCTGCACCAGGTTATCCAGCGTGCCCTGAGCATACTGAAAAAGGACCGCTTTGGGAGCTACTTAATGTGGAAGAGAATATTGGCATGACTCTAACCTCCAGCTATGCAATGTATCCGGGCGCGTCAGTCTCTGGTTGGTATTTCTCTCATCCTGACTCACGTTACTTTGCGATCGCACAGATCCAAGAAGATCAGCTAGAGAGTTACGCCGATCGTAAGGGGTGGGATAGGATCGAGGCTGAAAAATGGTTAGGGCCAAACATTAACGGTTAAATTGATGTTTACCTCGTCCAAATGTAACAACTATTGAAACAACAAAGGGCTGCAGATACGCAGCCCTTTGTTTTATTGAGTTGAACTTACTTCTCAAACAACTCAGTGTGGAGTTTTTGTATGGCTTGTTTCGATACCGATTCATGGAGCAAGAAGCATAAGTTGTGAGGGCTAGCGCCATAACAAATCATGCGTAGGTTAAAATCTTCTAGCGTGCCAAAAACCTGTTTCGCGTAGCCTTTACTCTCACTCATGTTGTTACCAATGAGAGCAACGAGGCATAGGTCATGTTCAACTTCTACCTTACATAACTCTTCTAACTCTTCTCGTGCAGCTTGCGGCAGCTGTGGTGCTCCGCCAGATGTATCAGTTTGATCAAGTGTTAACGATACACTGATTTCAGATGTCGTGATCAAATCGACAGAGATCTTATGCTTTGCAAGGATCTCAAAAACCTTCGCTAAGAATCCGTATGCGTGGAACATATTTGCGCTGCGTAGCGTTACCATGGTTTGGTTACAACGCAAAGCTAGCGCACGGAATAACGGTGAGCTTTCGACTTGGTGGCGAATCCAAGTTCCCCCTTTTTCTGGCTCTTTCGATGACCCTACAAATACCGGAATGTCGTGGCGTAATGCGGGTACTAGCGTAGAAGGGTGAAGGATTTTAGCGCCAAAGTTAGCCATTTCTGAAGCTTCACTAAAGCTGATCTCGGGAATTGGTGAGGCTTTTGGTGCAATTCGCGGGTCTGTTGTGTAGATACCCGGAACATCAGTCCAGATTTCTAGCCCTGCCGCTTTAACGCTCTCAGCAATTAAGGCGGCGCTGTAATCGCTGCCCCCTCGACCTAATGTTGTTGTATTACCGGCTTCGTCAGATCCTATGAAGCCTTGAGTAACAACAACGGATTGTTGGCAAAGTGGTACGAGTTTATCTTGCGCAAGCGTCGAAATTGCTTCAATGTTTGGCTCCGCGCGACCAAAGTTGTCATCAGTACGCAGCACATCGCGGATATCAAAGCGCACAGCTTGAATGCCTCGCTCACACATTAACTGAGTTAGAATATGCGTCGACATGAGTTCGCCACATGCGACTAAATGATCGGTTAACTTCGCACTAGCTTGGATAGATGCAGCCTCGGCCAGGCTGGTTACGGTATCTAATATGCCATACACCTCGGCAGCAGTTTTCGTGCTGTCTTCGAGCTGAGTTAAAATGGCGTCATGAATGTTGGCCAGATTTTGCAGCAGCTCAGTACGGTGCGTTTGATCCTGAACACCGTTGGCGAGTTCTACCAATAGGTTGGTGACGCCAGAGCAAGCGCTGCTCACGACCAGGCGAGTATTTGGATTGTTTTCGATAATGGTGGCGCAACGACTCATTGCCTCAAAGTTGGCAACGCTGGTTCCACCGAATTTAGCTACGTTAAATGCGCTCACTGCGTTCTCCCACGGCTTCCTAAAAAATTGTACATCCAATGTTTAGTGAGAAAAGGAACAGAGCAAAAAGAGAGGTATTTAGAATGCTATTTGAAAAATTTACCCTCAGAAGCCCTTCATCAGACTGCGCTGATGACAGTTGATGGGATTCAGCCCAATTCAACCGACAAGTCAAATCCTGCAACTTTGACTTACCTCGGCACTACTCCCCCTCAATGATTGGTGTTGGAATTGCGGTTCCACAAATCATCTACCTGGGTAGCGCTCCTCTTCTACATAAAGCTCAAACATTGAACGGTTTTGAGGCCTTAATGTCAATCAATATTTCAACCTTTATGGTGTTTTTTATTAACGATTTTGTGACACTGGTTTGACCTCCATACTTACGGCTAATTGCTGATAGAGGAAAAATCTATTAGGGTGAAGAACCCTACACCTGAGCCATGTTATTGAATAGAACTTTTAGAATGCTCAGGATAAAAGATAATCAAGGAGCTGACATGTCGATCCAAAGCTTTATTCCACCTCACCGTATTTTAATGGGACCTGGTCCTTCTGATATTTATCCTCAAGTGTTACAAGCACTAAGTCGTCCTACTGTAGGTCACCTTGATCCTCTGTTTATCGGTATGATGGATGAGCTCAAGCAGCTATTGAAGTATGCCTTTCAAACTGACAATGAATTCACTATTGCGGTTTCAGCGCCAGGTAGTGCAGGGATGGAAACCTGCTTTGTAAACTTGATCGAGAAAGGTGATAAAGTGATCGTTTGCCGTAACGGTGTATTTGGTGAACGCATGCGCGAAAATGTCGTCCGTGCTGGTGGTGAAGTTGTTATCGTCGATGATGAATGGGGGACGCCTGTTTCCATTGATAAAGTCGAGCAAGCACTCGAACAGCACCCAGATACAAAAATTCTTGCTTTTGTGCATGCGGAAACCTCAACTGGTGCAGTCAGTGATGCTCAAGCATTGGGTAAGCTGGCGAAACAGCATAATGCATTATCTATTGTTGATGCGGTGACATCGCTTGGTGGTGTGCCGTTAAAAGTGGATGAATGGCAACTGGATGCGGTTTACTCTGGTAGTCAAAAATGTTTGTCATGTGTACCTGGGCTCTCACCAGTGACGTTTTCTCCTGCCGCGATTGAAAAGATTCAAGCAAGAACAACACCAGTACAGAGTTGGTTCCTCGATCAGAGTTTAGTTTTGGGGTATTGGAGTGGAGAAGGCAAGCGTAGTTATCATCATACGGCGCCAGTTAATAGCTTGTATGCGCTTCATGAAGCTTTATTGATACTGAAAAATGAAGGATTAGAAAACGCTTGGGCTCGTCACCAACTGATGCATGAAAAACTCAAAAATGGCTTACAAAAGTTAGGCTTTGAATTTGTTGTGGACGAAGCCCATCGGTTGCCACAATTAAATGCGATTTACGTGCCTGAAGGAATTGATGAAGCAAAAGTTCGTGCTCACTTGCTAGAAACCTATAACCTAGAAATTGGTGCAGGCCTTGGGGCATTAGCTGGTAAAGCGTGGCGTATTGGCTTAATGGGTTACGGCGCTCGATCTGAAAACGTTGCGCTGTGCTTAAAAGCGTTAGAAGAGTCACTCACTGAATAAAATCATACAGCAATGAGATAAAGAAAAGCGAAGGTCATCCCTTCGCTTTTTTGTACTTATTTGTGCCGTCCTAAATAAG
>NZ_JAHGAM010000057.1:0-1031 GCF_030248595.1 Vibrio sp. D417a
CCTCTATCTGAGTGGTGTATTAGCTTTTCTTCACTCTGCCGTTGCCTGAGAGCTGAGATAAATGCCCGCTTAACTGATTGAGTTTTCATGTTGTCATCCACATAAAAACCAACAATCTTCCTTGAATAAGCGTCTGTAACCAAGCTGAGATAACTCTCTCCATTTTGAGTTGGCAAGTAAGTAATATCAGCAACCCACAGTTGTTCTGGCTTCGTTGGTGTCAGCCCATCTTTCACTTTGTTTGGGTGACAGAAAAATCGATGACGGCTGTCAGTCGTTCGGTGATAGGCTCGTCTTGCTCTCACTAACAGCCGATGCTTTCTGAGAAGTTCAAAGAGCTTATCGCGACCTATTTGAATGCCCTTTGTTGCTGCTAAGAACTTCAGTTTACGCGTGCCAATGCGTGGCTGCTTCAGCCTGACTTCACGGACAAAGCCAATGACAGCATGCTCATGATGTTCACAACGAGATTGAGTTTGGCATTGCTTATAATAAGCTTGGCGAGAGATTTGTACTAACTGACAAAACTTCGTAACGCTCAAACCTACTATGGTTTTCTCTTGGACAACGCTTCTTTGTGCTTTTTTGTCACTCTAACACCATAGTCACGTTCCATAACGTTCACGACAGCTTCAAAGAAGTCGGCTTTGAGTTGAGCATCTTCGAGCTGCTTCTCAAGCTCTTTAATACGTTGCTCTGGTGTAGGAGGTAAATTGAACTCGGCCATAGAGTCTCCTTTGGACATAAAGTTAGGTGTCCCTTTAGACCAATCTAGTCGACCATGCTTACGAAGCCAAACCAAAACCGTAGAGCAACCTTGGATGCCATACTTCTCTTGGGCTTGTTTGTAAGTGAGGCTTCCTTTTTCAACCTCATCAACTACAGTGAGTTTAAAAGCGAGGGAGTAATCGCGCTGAGTTCTTTTAGTTGTTGATTTCATAACACTCTCCAATTTTGGGGGTGGAAAGTGTCAACCTTATTTAGGACGGCACAAATAAGTACAAAAAAGCGAAGGGATGACCTTCGCTTTT
>NZ_JAHGAM010000058.1:0-2544 GCF_030248595.1 Vibrio sp. D417a
TTCGCAACGCTTGGCATTTTCACTATGCATTGCATTTTGTGTTTAAGGTGATATGCAGAAGCTTCGGTATTGCGTCGCTCACACCTTAACAGGGCGTTAGTACTGGGTCGGCATAAGAGGTCAAAAGTCTTGGTGTTTATTGGTTTCTTTTCTTAGCTTTACACTTGATCAAATCTATCTTTCACGTTCGCTCCGGTGGCACTAGAAGCGAAGTTTTCGCTTTGATTTCACAGTTTACGGTTTCTAACTTTCGGGCGATTTCTCTGGTGTGGTTTCTTTGGTGCTGAGAAATTTTAGGTAAAAAATGAGGTTCTTTTTCGCTGCTGTTTAGATTTGAAGCCCGAATCCTTTGCTAATTTGAAAACGTTGAAATAGGACAGTTAGGCATGTTTTTCTTCTAGCCAACTTACGTCTTGAAGTTAGTTTTCAGTTTGGCGGCTGTCCGTTTGGTTTCAGTGTTTCAAGCCACAAGTTTCGTGCTATATTTCAGTATCTTGGCGTGTATCAAAAGCTTAAAGGGCAGCGTACTAACAAGCAATTCAAGAGGGATTCGTAACGCGTGGCATTTTTACTATGCGTTAATTTTAGTGGTTAAGGGGGTATGCGGAAGCATCGGTGTTACGTTACTCACCCCTTAATTGGGCGTTAGCTTTACTCGGAGGTACAATGGAATTACCAACATTTAAGTATCATCCAGATCCTATAAAAACGGGTGCTGTAGAAGTTACAGATGCAAATTGTGAATGTTGTGGTGTCAGTCGTGGCTATAGGGCAACTTCTACTATTTACTCTGAACATGACGTCGAAACTATTTGTCCTTGGTGCATTTCTGATTGCTCGGCGGCGAAGAAATTCGACGGAGAGTTTGCTGACCCACATCCATTGATGAAAGCTGGACTTGATAAGTCAGTGGTAAAAGAAGTTTGTGAAAGAACTCCAAGCTATATTTCATGGCAGCAAGAAGTGTGGTTATCGCACTGTGGCGATGCTTGCGAATTTCATGGAGATGCAGAGAAGTCTGATCTATTACAGGTAAAAGACGCTGAATTAAAGGCTTTACTAAACGATCAGCTAATAGGTAGTAATGAGTGGCGCCAAATAGTCACTTACTACGAAAAAGGTGGGAATCCTGCAATCTACAAGTTCAAGTGTAGATCATGTGGCATATTTACTTATTCGCTGGACTTTGCGTAAAGCTAACAAACTGTTTAAGAGTGATTCGCAACGCGTGGCATTTTTACTATGCGTTGGTTTTAGTGTTTAAGGTGGTATGCGGTAGCTTCGGTATTGCGTTGCTCACACCTTAACAGGGCGTTAGGTGCTTGAAGGAAAATGTAAGTATGGAAATTACTTTTCGGCAGATAAACATTGATGATTTCGAATTATGCGTTGCTGCAAGAAAAGATGCATACTTTTGTAGTTTTGGGCATTGCGATGGTTTCGACGACTTCATCAGTGGTTATCGTGAACGAGTCTTAGATCGGTTAGCAACATCAGGATGGTTCTATATCCATATATTTGTGGATGGTCAGTTTGCTGGGCAGTTAGAGCTTCGTAGTTTTTCACCCGAGCCGGGGACTGGCTATGTACATCTCATTTACTTAAAGCCGAATTTTCGTGGTTCAGGACTCGCTGCAAAATTGCAGGATTATATTGTAAGCACTTTGAGTAAAGCGGGTTGTTTGCGTGCTGTACTTTCAGTAAGCCGAACTAATCATCGAGCTCTCACATTCTATAAGCGCCATGGTTGGGAGTTCGTGCGCAAGAATCCCAAGCACGATGAAACCGACTTTTACCAACTTTGGCTACGCACCTAACAAACTGTTCAAGAGGGATTCGCAACGCGTGGCATTTTCACTATGCGTTGGTTTTAGTGATTAAGGTGGTATGCGGCTGCTTCGGTATTGCATTGCTCACCCCTTAACAGGGCGTTATGTATCTCGCGAAAAAGGACAGTTTTAATGGATGTAGTTCCAAAAATATCAGATATAAAAAACCTTAAAGATCTCAGTACCGTTCTAGTTCTTCCGTTGTTATGTGCCTGCTATATATATCAAACGGAGTACATTTTATCGCTAGATAGTTTTAGTTTCTCAGTTGATCCTGACAGTTCTGGTTTCTGGTACTACTTCCAAATAGTGGTGATTTTCGTTGGCAAAACTGTATGGGCTGCACTTTTTAGTTTTGCGCTCTATATGGCTGTAATTTACGCCTATATATACATTCATCAGTCAACTATTCATTTAATCGTATTGATTTTGTTAACATTTGGTTTTGTTGGTGTTTTTGCAACGGATAGAATTAATGCGTATTTGTCTTTGGCTCCTTTGTGGTATTACACTAGTTTCGTTGTAGCATTCTTTTTACTTTCAATGGTGGAACAAATCGAGTCCGATACATAACAAACTGTTTAAGAGGGATTCGCAACGCGTGGCATTTTCACTATGCGTTGAATTTTGGTGTTTAAGGTGGTACGCGGCGGCTTTTGTATTGCGTTGCTCACCCCTTAACAGGGCGTTATATTTCCGAGTACCCCACGTTTAG
>NZ_JAHGAM010000059.1:0-503 GCF_030248595.1 Vibrio sp. D417a
TAACGCCGCGTTAAGTAGTGAGCAACACTACCACTGAACCTAACCTATTGTGCCGTAAACACTAAAACTGATTCAAACCCAAAGTGCCAAGCGTTGCGAATCTGTCTTAAACGCTTTGTTATGCTCGTACTTAAAGAAATTGAAGGACTAAACAAGCAATGAACGCTGGCAAACCAGCTATGAAGAAAACTAAGCCTATTTGGTAGTTCATTCGATAGTGCTCTCGTTCGTCTTTTTCGAAATCATGCCCTTCTACCATTTTGTAGACTTTATCTGTTCTAGGATCATCTAACCGAGTCGTCTTACTATGGACACCGCCTTCCCACATTAGCTTCGCCAAAACCCATATGACAATGACGACAAAGAAAAGAAAATCGACCAACTGAGTAGTAGCAAAGAATGGAACAAACTGGGCTAGAGCGATAACAACAAGAGCTGCTGAGAGATTAATTAGAACTACTTTCTTGAATAAATCGAGCAAAATCATCTCCTAGAGCATAACG
>NZ_JAHGAM010000006.1:0-105584 GCF_030248595.1 Vibrio sp. D417a
TGGAAACGGATTTTGAATTCCTCTTAACTACTTGTAATCACTTAGATTTAAGAGGATTACTTTGGATATCAAGCCTCATTAAGTAGGATTTCATTATAGATATTTTACATTTATTGATCACTGAATCAGCGTAGGAAACCCATTTTAATTCCTTCCAATGACCTTTTAACTATTTGTATTTACTACCATCACTTGAAAATTCAAAGACCATGGCGTTGACTCTCATTATATTTAAATGGCGTCTATCAAACACAAAGTAACCTCACTTCTTTCAATGCTTATACGAAAGCAACATCACAACTCAAAAAAAAAATAGACATTGATTTAATCGAGTTACATCATGTTCTAGCCACAATTTAAAAAAGGAAAGGACAAGAACAATGGCTAGGCGTGAATCATATACTAAGGTCGAAAAATATAACCGAATAACTGGACTAGGAAATAGGAAAGGAGATAAACAGTATAAAGCTATCAACTGTCCTAGACCAAGCTGTGATAACTTTGTTTATTTTCCAGCTGAAACTATCAAGGATGGATTTGTTATAGAGTGTACCCGTTGTGGGTATAGTATTGAAGATGGTAAGCATACCCACATATACGATTACGACTTGATCAATACCAAAGAACACGAGTTGATAGAGTCTGGTGATTTCCTCATTTCACATCGAGATTTGGTTGAAAGAGCAAGACTCTACAAATACTGCGTTATTTGCCAGGCCCTGAAACCAAATGAGGATTTTGATAATCATGGAAGTCGAAGAACAGGGCGACAAGGAGAATGTAATCATTGCAAACAAGTTTACAACTCTATAAAGAACCAAACCCGCATTCCCGAACAGCATCGTGAAGCCTCAAGAAATAGAGAGTTCTTTAAAGTCTTAGCTGATGAAGACTCTACGAAGCTTAACAAGAAATCCTTGCTGGAAAGATATGACAATGAATGCATTGGTTGCGGCACCAAGTTTTTTGACAATAAAAACAATCAGTTAGTTGATATCCACTGGGATCACTTATTACCTTCCAAATACCTTTGGCCATTAGTTGACTGGAATACAACTCCGCTCTGTAAGAATTGTAACTTGGAGAAATCAGCAAAATGGCCGGATCAATTTTACAAGACGGACTCTCAACTACGTAAAATAGCCGCAATTTCAGGCGTAAGTTTCGATAAACTTAAATCTCCAGAGCCAATATACTACCAAGCAGCGGTAAATAAGTTAAAAAATCCAGATGAAATTTTTAATCTCTTGAATGCTTTTGGACATAGATACCAACAAGAAATCAAACGAATGGATAAAAGGATTCTCTCAGACTTAGGGTTTAGCTTTCTGAGAATAGCTGTAGATGCTGGGAAAATTTCTTCGGCTTGGTTGAAGTAGACCTAGTAACCACCGAATTAATAACCACAAGTTTTATTCAAGATCAAGGGTACATTATGAATTACACAGAAATCCAAAACAGGTTGCACAGGCGCCTTGGTGAAAACCGTGGCGATCGTGGATGGTTCGTAATCACTCGCGTCCACACTGATGCAGAATGGATTTATCAAATGACCTCTTACCTTCGCCACTTGGAGGATAATGATGGTCTGATCACTATGACAGATGGCGCTTATCAGCAACTTGGCGAAATTGGCGACTTACATTCAGATGATCCTGGTGTGCAGCTACGGCGCCATCACCTTTTAGTCATGAACAAACCTTTGCAGTTGATTGAGAAGGTTAATGGCCGATTTTGGAACAAATTAAGGTTAACTGAACTCGGCAGAGAGCTAGCAGTAACCTCAGATCCCAAATCAGTCCTTGAGCAATGCCTTAAAAATATCCAATTCGCTGTCCCACCTTCTTGCCCAGATGATCGAGCAGAAAATTACTCTGAGTTTAATGTCGCGGTCTATGATGCAATCAATCAAATCATGAGAAGTTGTGACGGACACATCGACAGAGATGAGTACGACCTATTTGTATCCCGAATCCGGTCGGAAGATGAAATTGCTGAGTGTATTGAGCTGGTTAACTTCTACCGTCAACTTAGCGCCCAAGAGCAAGCTGAGCTGATCAGCGTAATCAGAAATACGTTTACATCAGATGAAACAAAAGCATATCAAAACTGGCGTGATATGGCCCTTCACACCTTCTCGCTTTTCAGTCTAGGTAAGACCATGGTAAGAGATGATCAGACTCTACGCTTAGTCGATAACTGGCGACATGTGAGTGAAAATATATCTGTCATTGATGAAGGCGAGCAAGAAGAATCTAGTACTGAAGCTGACTTGAAGTTACCAAAGCCAGACACATCAGACTTCAGGGAGCCCCCAACTAGCCCAGAAGAAAATAATGGTGCCGCTGCAGAATCGTTCGTTGCATCCGTTTATCGTTCGGAAGGTTGGGATGTTCATTTCTACACTAATAAGAGAGGGTATGGTTTCGATCTTTGGGCATCGAAAGATGACTCTGCCGTCTATATCGAAGTAAAGAGCAGCGTTGATATAGTGAACTCTGTGACACTAACTGAAACTGAGTATAAAGCTGCTCAAAAATATCGATCTCAATACATGCTTGTGCTCGTAAACAACTCTGGAAAGCCCAATCAAAAACTCAGAATTTTAGAGGATCCTTTCGGGAAATTGGAATTTGCTGAGAGAGCCACGATGTCATACAGTGCAGTGATTCCTAGTTAGAAAACTGGCGGTTGCCTACGAAGTTAGGCAACCGCCAGTTTCATTACTTACGTAACACTAAGTACTGGTGTCCTTTGACCCCGCCCTTGTCAGCAATTCCGTGCTTCTCACAGTGTTCCACAGACTCAGTAAAGATATCTACGATGTCAAAGTACTTATCAGCATATGGCTTGAGTGACTTCGCCATGTCACATTTTTCAGAGTGACCTAGGTGAAGAACTACATAACCACCAGTCTTCAATCTCTGATGACACTGATTGAAGATGAAATCGTAAGCATCGAATGACTTCTTCTGAATGACTTCAACAAAGCTTTTGGGTTGAGTATCAAAATCTTCTCTAGTCCATCCACAAAACCAGTAGCGCATCCAGTTTGTCATGTAGAACTTGGTGCTATCGAAGAACGGAGGTGACGTAATAATAGCATCCAGTTCTTGAATTTCTTCGGGCCATTCCTCGAGAATGTCCGCTTGGAAACAGTGACCATCGATAAAGTGGTCATTAACTTCGGTGCAGAGCGACTTGTTGACTTTAGCCCACAGTTTTTCAATAACATTCTTGTAGACGAAATCGCCCTTAGGCGCATATGGCGTAATCGGGTGGCTATTCCGACTCAATGCATAAGGACGGTTACCATGCAGAATGTGCATCATACAAGACATAACGAGAGCCCAATCAGCAGACTCTGAGTCATGATTATCAATGAAGAAATCACGCGCACAAAGAATCTCCCTGAACGTATCTCCATGGAAATACTCAGGAATCGTCTTGTTAAACTTAACCTCATTAGCATCCTTGATCGATACTTCACTCGGCTGTGAGTTCGCGATGTATTGCTCTAATGCCTCAATAATCGCAGTCACGTTTTCCCGATTAGGTCGTTTTATCTTAGCATTGCTTAAGCTTGTAGCAAGCAATCCAATATCGAGACCATATGACGTGCGGCCATTTAAGGCAGCTTCAAATGGAATAGTACCTGAACCACTAAATGGGTCCAGCACTCTATCGCCAGGCTTTGAGAATGTCTCAATCAGCTTGAAGGCCAATGCTGGCTTCATCTTACCTTGGTAAGAGCAAACCGAATGCAGGGGGTTACCCCAATTACGCTTTGAGTAAGGGTGTTGCAAGTGAGGCAATGCCTCTTTGAACATATCCCATTTATGCGGAATGTCACATGCTTGTGGCTGAATGGTATCCACCATAACTCTATCAACGTTAGCCTTCTCAAGCACGATTAATGACTGAGTTAGCGGTGCTCCAGATTTAGATTTACGCTCACGCAGTTTAACGATCTCCAGCGTTCCAAAGCCTGAATCCTTAGCGATTTCGCTAAGGATGTCATGGGTTGGAACATGAATGCCGCCATATAGAGAATCACCAATATCGATAGCAGCAATACCACCAGCATTCATATGCTTAGACAAACCTTTGAACACTAACCCCATCTCCTCGAAGTAACCAGCGGCCATTTTAGAAATTCGACCGTCGTACGCGTTTGCTTCGAGCTCAGCCACTACTTCGCGAGCAGCAGGATGAATGATATTGCCTTTGTTCTTGGTTACGTCATTAATGCCGGATGTGACTACTTGATCTCGGAATCCTCGCAGGCAGGTCGCAGTAGTAATAAATCCCATATACCAAAGTTCAAGCTTGGTATTGCGGAAATAGTTAGTACCGTTCAAGTACGGTGGAGATGTAATAACGCCATCAACACTAAGAGGCTTAAGTTCATGCAACTGTTTAGCATTGTGAGCCACAAGTTGCGCTTGTGCCTCAGATGTTGGACAGCGCAGACAGTCCTCCGCTAGAAGTATTAACTGTTCCTGAACTGAAGAAATAAACTCAGGTAAACCCTTAGCAAGTTCCTTCTCAGTTTTAAAACGAACATCACCAGCACGCTTCAAACGAGAACAGATAATTAGTTTCGAAATCACTGCCACTTCAAGGGCTAAACCAAGAGCTGGATTCTTGGAAATTAATTCATCGTTAAGAGAACGAACTTTCAAAACCTTTGAAAACATATCAGCGTCAAAATAGATACTGTTCTTAAATGCCACTTCATAATGACTCTTTAATTCACCCTTCTCTAAATGCTGTATGTACAATACAGGAAGTTGACGAGACAATTTCCTGATCTCATTGGCAAGTTGTAACTTCTTCTCCTTAGGCAACGCAGCAATAGTCAACTTTGCGTTAATAACTCTCCGCATTGCAGGGTTAATTTCACTGTAAAACGTCTTTACACCTTGAAAGCCAAGAGTCAGCGGCGTTGTACCTACACCAGCAAAAGGTTCGAGAATGCTGCTAGCTTTAGGCATATAGGTATTCAGCACCGATCGGACAAACTCAGACGAGTAGCCTTCTAGATATGCATACCAGTCATGAAGAAATTCACCTTTACCACCAACATGTGTGACATCTTTCGGAGCTACTTTAAAATCTACAGTTGATGTATTTGTATTAAACAACTTGAACCTTCTCTTAGTTGATGGCAAGGAGTGGATGATAATACCTAAACATATTAAATCAAGTACAACCACTCACCAACCACTGTGTAAAAAAACAGTATCACAAACCTAATGTCTTATTGCTAAAGATTTTTACATAATTTTTATCACCTTAACGAAAGTAAAAAGTAGATTCAGTTAAGAGTAAATTAACTCGTGAGCACTTACACTTCAGTACATTACTCAGCAGATACAGTAAAAAATAGCTCGGTCAAAACAGCTTCACCAACCTGCTTAACTAACTGAGCAACCAAACCATCAAACTCATCAGTAAACCCAATTTTCGCCAAACCATACTCAGCAGAAACTTGATCCAACGACAGATTCAAAACCTCACCCTTATTCTTAGCTCGACGAGCCTTGTCATTCAGCGAGGTAACGGCTTTACCCAAATCACCACCAGAAACGAGACAAAAAAGCGCAGAATTCAATCAAGCAGTAACAAAGACCTGATCCCACTAAAGGATCAGGCTCTCTATACCGCACATACAGTCAGACCAAATCGTTCACCACCAACTATTAGGGTAAATCATATTTAAATCGGACCTCCTAGCGGAGTTATTTATATGTTTAGTTGCATACGATGAAAAACAGCACCGTTTTGAGAGTTCCCATACCCGGTATGGGTTTCTACTTTCATCAATTGCCCCACTCTCCATACCACACATCAAAATCTCAAAAATCATCGTTCTGTCCCTCCCGCTTTCTACACAACCTTTTAACTCACACACCAAACCAAGACGAAGCCACACTCATCAGAGGATGAGCTCTGTGGTATAAAGAAGGTCGCATCACCCGCCAACAATGCACTTGGTTATAAGAGAACAACGATGAACAATGAAAACAAACCTAACCATGTTGAAGCCATAGATAAAGAACTCGACGAATACTTCCAAGCAGAAACCACCGACCAAACCACAGAATCAACCAGCATCGAACTCGACCAATTCCTCACTCAAGAGCAAACCGATGAATACTCAAGTAAAGCTGTCGATGATGAGCTCGACATCTACTTCGAGAATGAACAGCAGTCACCATGGCAAGCTCTCAAAGGTGATGATGAAGCGGTTCACATTGGTATAGACAGTGAGTACGTCTACAACGCCGAGGAAAACCGAAACGACATTCTGTCCTATCAGTATTATCTAATCACAGGTGAACACCACATGAGTGATGTGGTACTTACCCCCGTTGCTGATGTTATCAAGAAATCCAGAGCTGCGAACAAAAGCCGTGAAGATGAACTTAAAGCGATTAATCGAATCAAGAAACCACGTAAGAAATTTGAAGAGTTCTTGGTTGAAGTACTCCAAACTGCAATGGGGCGCGGATTCATCACAGGATGGCCAAAGAAAATCTACATCTATGCTCACTACCTCAGAGCTGACATGGTGTCATTCGAAGCGTTCTGGGATACCAGTCAGAAAGCAAAACTGGAAGTCGTTAGAAGTACATTAACCTCCACGCGTGGCGCATACGGTATCGACCTAGACGCAGTGGGTAGAACCAAGCAAGCTTCAGAGCCCGTTCACTTTACAGACAAGAATGGAAAGAAACGTGAGAGTCGTGTCCGCTTTGTAGATACTTTACTACTCAGTCCAGGACAAAGCGGACTTGATAACGTCGGTGAACTCATCAAAATTCCTAAAGAAGTGATACCAGAGCCATATAGTAAAAGCCGTATGGATGAGCTTTTGGTCGCAGACGAGCCACTCTTCCTTCGCTATGCCCTACGAGATGCCGAAATAACAGTGAGGTATGGATTCGAGATGCAACAATTTGCCCTCGAAGACATTAAAAAATCACTCAAAGATAAAGTTCCAGAAGAACGGTTAGACAAACTTCAATTTGAACATCTACCATCAACACTGGGTAACTTCTCAGTATCAATCTTCAAAGCACTCACGGGTGATAAAGATGCATTAAACCAAGCACTCGGCATGGAGACCAAAACGATTCAATACTGGAATCAAACAAAAGGTCGTGTCATGCAGAAGAAAGAAACTGTCATCACTGCTGGTCGTCGTATCTTCGAACAATTGGCAATAGACTGCTTCCATGGAGGTAGAAACGAGTGTTACGTGTTTGGTGGTGCAAACTTAGGTGATTACAACGATTTCGATCTTGCTACAGCGTACGTCAATGCCTTAATGGACATTAAACCCGTAGACTTCGAGAAAAGCTTCACTTCAACCAATATCAATGACTATCTCGGTCATAAAATGGGGTTTGCTTACGTTAAGTTCAGCTTCAATAAAGACACTACGAAATTTCCATGCCTACCCGTTAGAACTGACCTCTATGGATTATATTATCCGCTAGAAGGTTACTCTTACTGCACCGCTCCTGAAATAGAAGTCGCATATAACATGGGATGTGATATTGAAATTCAGTTCGGAGTGATAGTTCCATGGATTGAAGATAAAGAGCCACTTTTCAAAGGCTTTACGGAACTCATCAGAGAGCAAAGACAAAAATACACGGATGAAGGCGATAAATTCAGAGAGAAGCTCTGGAAAGAAATAGGCAACACGCTATACGGTAAATTAGGGCAGGGACTTAAAGGAAAACGAGGCTTCAACTCGTTAGATGGGTTAAGCAAAAATATCCCACACTCTCCTGTTACCAATCCATATTTCGCAGCTCATGCGACAGGGTTCGTTAGAGCGGTTCTCTCAGAGCAATTAGCAGGGTTATCGATACAGGATGATAAAGGTAATCACGACGGCGTTACCGTTGTAAGTGCCACAACAGATGGGTATCTCGTAGACTGTACTGAAGAACAACTCCATGTTTCAGGAACCATTAGCCAACGGTTCAGTAAGATATGCGAGCAAACGGGTGACGGTAAGATGATTAAGCATAAGCACCATGCTAAACAAATCATCGCAATGAAAACCCGTGGACAAATCACTGGTGAATATGGCGATACCGAACCCGTCATAGCAAAAGCAGGCGTTAAGCCACCAGAATCAGCCTTATCATCGGCAAAGGATGAAAATGCTTATATGGTCGAACTGTTCTTAGACCGCTACCCCGGACAGAAGATCCCAAACAACTCATTGATTTCACCTCGTGACATGTACCTTAAAGACATGGACTTGATAGAAATCCAACGAGAAAAGACGCTCAACTTAGAGTTCGACTTTAAGCGTAAACCCGTTAATCCTCGCATGACTAAAATCCGCCACCCTAAAGGTCACATCGTCGAGCATATCTACTTCGATACCGTACCTTGGAAGAACGAGCAAGAAGGACAACAGACTCGCGCATTGTTTGATGGATGGCGACGCGATAACTGTCTTAAAAAAATGGAAGATTGGGAGAACTGGATCGACTACAGCAAAACCAAACCACTACTGAAGGGATCATACATCAAGTATGAGGAAGGCGGTTCACAGGGTGCCCTGCTAAAACTCGCGTTAAGAGCTCTATCTAAAGAAAGCTACGGACTCACCAAAACCATTAATGGTAAGAAACTTACTCTCAAACAACTTACTGAACTGTTTAACAATGCAGGATTTAGGATTGCAGATAATGCCATTAGTAATTCACGAGACACAGCCTTCCGTCCTAACGTACTCGCTGCAACCCCAAGACTAATCCCACTATTACGTTGGTTAATTGCAACGTTCCCTGACATGGAGATAGAACACTTTTTCCATAAAGACGAACTGGATGAAGTAAAAATGATGCTGAAGAACTCACGATAGTTGGTAACGATAGCGGAAAACGTGAAGAGAACCGCTTACACACAAACACATAACTGGTTGATTTTAATAAATTATATCAACATAAATGGATGTTATATCTTGATAGGGGATTAGGTTAAAGATTTCGTGATGGGATTACTGACGTAATCAGAGGGGAATTGCGTGACCTAATTACACTATCAAGATACAACATCCATCTTTTAACTTAATATTATGATTTATATACCATTATTCAGTCAGAACTAAGTTTACCTATCCTAATTTTTTGCCTCTATTCAAACTAAAAAAGGAATGGACGGTATCTACCCTCCATTCAAATGCATACAACGTGATCAGGTTCACAAAAATAACGCTAAAAATCTTGATCCAATTTGCTCTTGAAAAATCCGATACATGTCTAGCAGGCTCTTAAACCAATTCTCCCGAGTGGATTAATATCCCTTTTTAGTAACAAGCAATTCGGTAATACCCTCCTTACACGCCTTTTAAACAACGATACGCCCCCTTGTAATCCACTTTTCGTTTTTTCACTATAAAACACTCAAATCCATAAATAAGTGATTGTTTTGAAAGAATTTTTACTATTGACCAAAAACTTAAAAGGGGATTAAATGGAGCTCTTTTTTAAATATGGAACCTAGAAAAATGACTGATGTAAACAAAGCATTAGAGCACATTGAAAACCTTTTAAGCGAGTTAGCCAATACAGCAGTAAACGCGTTGTCGAACGCGGGTGCTGGTCGTGTTGTTGATAAGGAACTGTGTGAGCAAGCCCAGTACGATATTGGTGCTGCAATGCTTGAAGCTAAGCAGCTCTTTCAAGGGAACAAGAATAAGTTCGGTAAATGGCGTGATGAAAATATTATCGGTAACGGTAAACGCACAGTAGATAAGCGCACGCTTACACGTTGGACTAACTTATGTGAATTCGGAACGCTAGATGAATGCCGTAAAGTTGGATTTACCAAAGTTTACAAGTTATCGAGTAAACGCTATGCCCCTTTGCGTGAGCAAATTAAACAACACCTAGAACAAGACCCGGATGTTGAATCTGACACTATCAATGAAATGTTCAACGATTTTGCAACTCAGTTAAAAACAGAGAAGAAACAAACCAACTCCGTTGTGAATGATGACTTGGTTGACAAAGTATCGGAGCTGGAAGCTCGCCTCAAAGAGCTAGAGCAGGAGAATGCCAACCTACGTCAACAATTAGAAGGTCAACCCACTCTTGAAGCTGCGTAACTTGTTACCGAAACGACATTATGACGTTTCGGTTTTGCTATCGACTATTAAGGAACACCCATGGCAACCGAAGTAAAAAAGAACACGGTGAACTTATTCAGTGTCAAGTTACAGGTGTCAACGAGTATCTTGGCATCAATCAATATCACTGATGGAAATGTCAGTGTCAGAGCAGCGAGCGGTAAACAGCTAGCTCATTTGACTCTTAAAGATGAAGAAAGTGAGCAAAATCTCGATACGCTATTTGCTGACCTTGAGAAGCTTTGTATCCGAGACGCGAATTACTGGATAACCCTCCCAACAGGTAGTTGGGTGCGGAAAAACGCCATTCTAGGATATGAATGTCACCTTAGTGAAAAATATCAAGGACTTATCCTGAGAACTCAAGGTAACCGGATTCTTTCATTTATTCCCTGTGATGATCTAGATACACAGTTAATGATCAAACAGGAAATTCAGAAGGCTACAGCAGCATCATCACCGTCCCGTCGTTACAAACCTAACTGGGGCTTCCATCAAAGCGCAGTTTAACTGCATCTTTTACTTAACTATTGGAATATAAATTATGAACATGTCTATCTATGATTTAATCGTTAATGCTTTCACCGCTGAAGCAAATCGCACTAACCAGAACCGCCGAACTCGCCTTCGTGAGGTTCGTAAAGTTGGTCAGAATATCGAATCGAAAGGTGGCAAGATCCAACACTGGGATCAAATCCTTGATGAGCTTGAAACCGCTCTGGTGCACGACTATGACACTAAACGTGATTCTTTCGGTTACAAGGAGACAGCGAAGCGCTTGAAGCAGGTGATTAGCGAAGTCACTGGTCACTAACGTGTTACAAGTTACTCTCACTACTTAATAGTTTTTTAATAGTACGTTTTTTATCAAATAAATTGCCCAGACCTTAGCGATCATTTCATGCAAGAATTTCCATGCCCTATCTGAAAGGTGTTTGTTGACGGACGTTAGCAAGCACCTTTCGACCTTCTGCTTTCCATTCTTGAAACGACATAATTTCAGCTCGAACCCACCAATAAAAAAGAAGCAGAGTCCCAGTCCCCCCTACCTCTTCCTATGCTCGAATTAGTCTTAGACATTGACTTCAGTTCGGTTTCTACCTTTCCTTTTCGCTTGATACAGCGCTGTATCTGCTTTTTGGATAGCCATATGAAGTGTCTCTCCACTTCCAGTCCAATGTGACACGCCAATTGAAACAGTTAAATTACCTATGCTTGCAAACTGGTGCTGTTCAACATGCTTTCTTAATCTTTCAGCCTTCTCAAATGCATTTCCTACACTCATTTCAGCAAGAAAAGTTATGAACTCTTCCCCACCAGTTCGACATAAAACATCTGTCTTACGCGATTGAGATTTAATCAGATTAGAAAGCTCTTTTAGAACCTCATCTCCAACACTGTGTCCATAGGTATCATTCACTTTTTTAAAGAAATCAATATCAATAGCCATAATAGAAAGAGGTTTCTTACTTTCTTTAAACCTCTCAAGTGCTTCTTCAAAACCTCTACGATTAGTGAGTCCCGTCATGACATCAGTCAAACTATTGCAATGAAGTTTTTCTATCGTGTTAGAAACATCCGTTAGTGTCTTAAGTACTGCTGACTTCAATAAAAACGCTTCAAAAAACCAAGGTTTTATCTTTTTGAAATCAATAGGCTCAGAGTCTTCCACATTTGTTCTATTCATAGAACGAGCAAGCTGCCATAAAGGTTTAGAGATAGTGCCAGACGTTACCCAAATAAGGATAAAAGTAAAAAGGCTCAAAGGTATCGTACGTGCAAAAACAGAATGGATTTGAGACTCTAATAAGTCAAAGCTAAGAGACTTTGATTTCTCGACGACAACACCCCATCCTGTTGTTTGTACAGGTGCATACCCGGCAAGCACTTTTTCACCAAAATAGTCAACCACTTCAAGACCACCGTCTTTACCTTCAAGAGCCGAGTTAACTCCTTGATTGTCTTCAACAACCTTGCCTATCAAGGTACTGTCTGGGTGGTAGATTATCGTTTTGCTATTATCAACTACGTACAAATACGAACCATCTCTATGGCTATGATCATCAAGGAGAGATTTTAAGACATTGTTATCTTTAAGGTAGATCGTCCCCCCTAAGTACCCAAGATATTCTTTATTAGGAGAGAAAATAGGATAGGAAATGCATAACAAGTAGTTTCCTTTAGGTGAAAGGAATGGTTTGGTAATAAAAGGTTGCACTTTGTTAATGGAGTGTAAGATAGCTTCATCTTTAATTTGTATCCCCTCTGCTTTTGTTATGTTTTTTGAGGTTGAAACGATGAATCCTTCATTATCTACAAGCACTGTAGAGTTAAATAAGTTCGCCTGTTGTTGTAAGCGATTCAGTTCACGCTCTATATAGTCTTTGCTCGTGAAATGTCTTCCCAAAAGCTCAGCAGAGAACTCAACTTGTCGCATAGCAGACTCCGAAAAAACATCCGTAACTTCTGCCATCTTCTTGGCATAAGTATGGTTTGTCTCTAAAGTGTCACGGATAATATGATCGCGTTGAACCTGATAAATTGAGAAAAAAGCATTAATTAATGTTATGGAAACACTAAAAATACAGATGACAAGAATGAGCTTTCTGAGGTTCAGTGTTTCTTTATTGATTCCAAGCATGAATTTGGAGATCTCCTATGTGAGAATCCATTGTTATAGTTTATAAATTATTGCTACTTATAATCCTGACAATGGAAGCAAAATCAAGAAAAAGAAGTAGGTCTCCCTACTTCTTTTTTAATTACAGTTCAAGTTCGTCTAGAACACCTCCCATAAGGGCACCTGCGACAAACCCGATCGCTCCACCGAGAACGACGCCCTGTGGACCATAGCGGGTACCGAGTGTGGCACCGTACTTCGCGAATCGAACACCTGTTGACGCGCTAGGCTTAAACCAGCGCTGTTGATGGTTAGAGTGAAAATGTGTCTTCGCCATAATGTTTTTTCCTTTCCTATAGATACAGAAAAGGGCGATACCTTTCGATACCGCCCTTGTTGATAAGCCTAATTTAGTGATGGGACTTAATCATCGTCATCATCAGCCATGAAGTCGCCGCCGAGCCAACCATCGTCGCCCGGCTCCATATCGAAGTCCTGACTGAAGCCAGAATCTTCTGTGCCATCATCATAGTCACCTTGGTCTTCTGTCCAACCGCCCATAACGAATACTCCTTCTTAGCTGTAATCCATTGCGCCACATGTATCGCATGACCCACCCTTAGTGACCCAACCGGGACAACCTAAAGAGCGGCATGAATAGCCAGATGTCATAAGTGGCTTAATGAATGTCACTTTCATTTTTGTTTTTCCTTCAATTGACGTTGTAGTGAAACTACGTTGTGTAGTATCCCATTGCCACTGGACAGGATGTGTCCAGTACGGCAGAAATATTTTAAAACTCTGTGTAGTCATTGCCCTGCCTTATCCGATGAAAGCTATGCCAAATCTAAGTGCGTGACGGTTAGAAACATTTAAAAATGTTTTGCCCTCAACCTGTCCAAGGGAAACCGTACGCTAGTAGCATGAGCGATAAGAGTGAAAAGCTAGCTTTAAGGCTAGGTGACATATTGACGAGATTGTTTATGGGAGAAGTGCTCTCCCCTGAGCAGTTGGTCGCGGATTATCAGGTAAGCGAGAAAACCCTGAGACGCGATTTCAATGAAAGGCTAGTCAACGCTCCGATTATCCGCACCAATGAGGGTTATCGGTTAGATCCGGTAACTCGAAATAATGGTAATGCGAATATCAACAAGGTACTTCACGATACGGGGTTGTCCGCGCTACTACCGAATAACTACAAGTTCAACGGTCACACCCCCGTTCTGTTTAAGAGCCCACGCTCAGAACCCATCGAGAAGTTCGATTCACTGTTTAGACAGTTGACCGAAGTTATCACCACTCACTCTGTTATTGACCTTATCTACAATGGCAAAACGTTTGAATCTGTCCATCCCTATCGTTTGGTGAATGACCGTGGTATCTGGTTCCTCGCCGCGACGTACAGTGACCAGTTACATTCGTACCGATTACCGAATATTTCACGGATTCACCGCCGGGAAGATAAATACAAACCGAGTCAAAAGGTCCACGAGGAGATACATAAACAAGGGATGGAGTGGCTAACTCCGGATGATGCTGAAGTGCTTGTACAGGTTGATAGGGAAGTAGCTCCGCACTTTCTTGAAGGTATGATTCTTCCCCACCAGCAGCTATTGAAAGAACTGAGCGACGGTAGTTTGTTGGTTAGCAGTCGAGTATCAAGATTGAGCGATATCTTGCCTTTGTTGAAGTCTTGGATACCTCAAGTCGAGGTGCTTTCCCCTGTCAGCCTTAAGCTTGAACTGATACGCGATCTCCACGCCACATTGGATCGTTACAAGTAGTCAACACGTTTTAGACTACTGAAACCGATCAGCTTACTGAGCAATTAGATCATGATGATCCAAATGCTTTATTTGCTGTACATGAGTATCGTTTCATCACGATGCCACGTTAATAAATAACGCCCTAGTGTTCTCTCTAGAAGCACAGCTCCAAGACACCAAAGAACCACGACATAATGTCGTTTCACTGCGCCGCTAAAGCCCCTCCTAACCATCAACTTGCCACTATGTACAGATTTTGAGCTTACCTATGTGGAATAAGCGAAAGGGGTGATTTAGCGAAACCTCAAACCGATACCGCGCAAGGGAAAACTCAAAATGATGCCATTTTTCGTCGTTAATTAGCAAACACTAAAATAACTCCGGTAGGAGAAGTAATTTAATAGGGGTATAACCATGATGTCTGATGCACGAACTCTGCTCCAAATCACTCAGTCCAGTCCGTATTTTTACCTAGTTGATATCGCTAACTTGTTAAGCTTCACCGTCGTTGGCTATCTACTAGGTATGATGACTGGATAAACAGAGCCATGAATTGAACTTGTCACTATAGATCCCGGTGACAAGTTCCTTTTGTTACACCTAGCCTGTTTTAACTAGCTTCTGAAAATAGGCGAAAAATTTGAGTAAAAGTTCATTTGTGTCAATCCATTCACGAATATCGTTATAAATCTATCAGTTAGACTAGTGTTTTATAAGTGAAGCATGTTTAATCCGCGTATCGAAACCAAAACAAAATAGGTACAAAAACATGTCTATTTCATTCAATAAAACAGAGCATCTACTTAACGACTGTCAAAGTGAGAAAATTGCCAAGTGTGCGGCAGCAGCTTGGGGACATGAAGCAACAATGGGAACTCAAATGTTTTTCGCAGAGTCGGATCACTACTCGATTCAGATGGCAGAAGAGCATTTGGAAAACCCAGAAAGCCAAGAAGTTATCTTCATTGACTTTCTAGCTTACAGCGACCATGAAAAGTCACGCACATCTGCGGTTGTTTACGAGAAAGAAGACCTCGTAATGCTTTGTCATTGGTTTTCATTTGGGGATGATGAGGAAGAGTATTTTGAGCCTGGATACCCTATGACCACTTCCGGATTCTTCAGCTACCTGAACTCTCTACCAAATATAAAGAGACATGTTCACCCATCTGCACTAGATGACAAGTATCAGCTAGGGTTGTCTCTACTGGACGAACTAAGTCAGTAAGTTATACCTAATTCTGTTTGTACTGGGGGGTAAATTGGATAAGTTGTCATTTCGTATGGCAACGTTGAAAATACCCTAGTTTTCGCGCCAAACTACGAACATAAGATTAAGGTGCGCTCTTGGCGCTGATATTAAGGGAAGCCTTTACCCCTAGTTGCAGAGATAGCATCAGACAAATCATTCTCTCGGTATTTTCTATAGGCTTCCCGCCCCTTACTGCTCCCATTGCTTCGACATAGTAATGGGAGCTTTTAATAACAAAACACCAGTGTAAACCAACCAAACTCGTTAAAATTCAGACTCCCTTCCTTGGTGTTTCCACCGTCCATTGCAATCCAGCAACTTCACCCCCTCTGAATTCCGAAGGCAACGGATTGGGTAAACGTTGCTAAAACTTGCCCCAATGAAAAAGGCTTCCCATCACGCCATGATTAACATGGAACAATGGGAAGCCTTAGTTTCACTAGGAAGTGCGTCAACTATTTTATGGTACATACATGGTGCTTTCTACTTGGTTTGTTGCCGATGGACTAATCCACAGTGACTTTTATCTCATCGAACACGCCCATTTCCACGTAGCTGAGAAAGTTGGATTCCCACATCGAGTAGAACTCCATTACCTCATTACTTGTTATCGGAAGTTCCGGAACATAGGAAAAACTCGCTGTTCCAGATGAGAAGTTAAAATCCACCTCTTTAACCAGTTCGGGATAAGGACCACCGCAATACGCAAAGTCAGTGATGTAATCAAAGATCCACTGGTCGTAGAGGCGAACAAGCCTGATTTCAACAGGGTGAAATCCAGATCTACTCTCTGCATTGTAGGATGAATCTCGAAAGTTGATCACTACCGATTGGATCATGGGTGTCCATTTGCCCGATTCGCTGATCACTCGGTTTAAAGCATCTTGAAGATCGACACTGACAGGCAGTAGTAATCGCTCAACGTCAAAAGTTAAGTTCATAATAAAATCTCTTTTAGTTTGTTAGGGATGCACTCTTGGGCAGTGCTCAGTATGAAAGCCAGAATTGGCTTAGTGGGTAAGGATTGATGTGAGTTTCGAGGTTATTCAGCTTTGGGTTCAGAGTCCACTAGAGACAGGATTTCCTCTCGAATCGTCACGTAGTCTGGCGCTAGAACGTGGAGAAACACTGACTTCTCCGACTGGATGATAAGACCAAGCCCCCTGCAACAAGCAGCCATAAAACCAGCGTTGTTCGCTGACTGTCCAGAAAACACACACTTCAGCACAGAACTCTTGAACGGCTTATCACCCTGTACATCTAGTACAGCGGTGATATCTTTAAGCGGGATCCATTCCTTGCTGTGCAGACCACCACCTTCATTATCCGACATGCGGATATGAAGCTCGGCTTCCGCGTCATTTAATGCTATTTGATAGAACACGTGGTTCTCCGTTTTCGGTGATAGTTTTTTCGCTTTTCCCTCGCGCACAATATTAGCGAAATGGTCTACTGGTTGATCGTCAGTGACCGTGACTTGTTCATTGCCCTCTACGATTTCAGGTTGAACTGTTTCTTGTTGTTGGTTTGATTTACGTGCCATAGGACACCTCCTTTGAGATGGAATTGTTCAGGTTTAGTTTGATTTTAAGATTCAGCTTGGTCAGCGAGCTTGGCGACAGGGAACGTTGGACTGTTCATTGGAGCGCAGCAGTACACACCACCACCTTCCATGGTCACTATGGCGACCGCTATAAGCCAAGGACACTCATCGTCGTTTAACAACAGAACCCATTCAGGGTAGTTAGTAACAAAGCGAAGGAAGTGCAGATCTTCCTCAGATTGTTCACTCAAGGCTTCGTCGGTATCCCCTTCCTCAATCAAGTACAAGATCGTACCGACTTCACCCCAGAATGCTTTAGTGCTTTCTTCATCACCGAATGGCTCTGTCAAATGTTCGAGTAGTTTTGCTTTCACACCATCAGGCATTGGCAGTGATTGAATGTCTTCAAACTTGTTTACTGTTTTCATCGTGAATTTCCTTCTAATAATGAAAAAGCCCCTGTTTAGCTCATCGCTAAACAGGGGCTTTTCTAATGTATTTCTAAATTAACTGGTTAAACCTAACTTCTTCATTCCCAGCGTATCTCTGGCTTCGCAGTCACCATATCCGATAAACGAGAGCCAATCTCCCTCCGACGCCCTACAGTCAATTTTGAGTAGCGTCTTGTTGATGACAGGTCAGCGTGATTCAACTGCTTGGCTATGTCGTGTAACGAGACTCCTTGTGACGCCAAAAGCGACCCAACGGTATGGCGAGCACTGTGCAGGGTTAGGTTCGCTTTATCACCGGGTATGTCGGGCAGTCCCATCTTGGCTTTAATAGCCTTGAAAGCATGCCTAGGTTGCCCTACTGGTTTACCCTTTTTGCGTCCAGGAAAGAGATACGGATTATTCGCCACATGAGGCACCGACCTCAAAATATCAAGCATGTAATCACTTAGATAAATAACGTGACTACTACCGTTTTTCGTATGCGGAATAGTGAGTGTTTTTTCCTCCCAACTCACATCAGTTTTTAAACGAAGTCGAAGTTCCTTATCGCGTAATCCGGTCAAAAACAGAATAATTAGGTACGCACTAATGCTCTTATCCTCATGGTTCAGGGCGTGACCTATGAACTCCTTTAGCTGTGATTCGGACAAGTAACCAGTGCGCACGTTATCTTCTTTCAACAAGCTCACCTTGTCAGCAATGAGCGGAGCGTCCATCAACTTGTATGCTTGACGATTGATCGTTTTCAATAGAGCCAAAACGCGATTAATCGAAGCAGAAGCATACGGTTTACCCTTAATCGTAACGGCGTTTTGCATCTCCATTTGGACTTTGATGATATCGGCGGCGGTTAGGTCATGAATCGAGATATGATGTATCGATTTTGCTAAACGAAATCGTGCAACATCATCCTTCCAACTGCGTTTCTGTTTAGCCAGCGGTAGGTACACTTCATCAAAGAACCGTTCTAGAGTCATCGTCTTCTCGGTAGCCTGATTGTCACGCTCGAGCTTGGGATCAATGCCTTCAAGGATCTTCTGGCGGTACTCCTTAGCGATCTTTCTCAAGGTTACAAGATCTGTCTCAGGGTGACGGCCAAGACCAATCGCAGATTTTTTACCCGGAACCTGAGGACTAATATACCTCAGCAAAAAGCGTTTCCCTCCAGATTTACCCACTAAGCAACGCACTCCAGTAGGTAAACCACTGTCTTTCATAGCGGATAAATTGACTTCGTAATCGGTGGATTTTGCGGTTCTAGGGTTGGGTTTAAGATTGTTGAGGAAAGTGGTGGTGAGTCGTTGTGATTTGCTCATTCAAACCTCCATTAACTAGATATTCAATTAGTTAATATGTGTTTGAATTATTGTTTGTTACGGATTAAGGATAATGCACCGGAATAGTCTGGCTCCAACCTACCAGTTCTATTGTCTCAAGGTGGGTAGAACGGAGATCAAATAAGTTTCAGTATTTATGGATCTTAAATGACACGAGAATATCCCATTTCAAGCCAGAGCGCTTGTTCATCATACTCTATCAATACCTCGACAAATAGTAGCTTACTATCACGTTGTTGATCACCAAAATGGGGTCAGACTACTCTTCTCCATCAAGAAATCAATTAATGCTCTTACTCGTCGCGCTTTTTGGCTGTGTTGAGGATAAAACAGATAGAATCCAGGGTAGGACATCCAATATGTAGGAAGTACAGGTTGTAGCCGTTTCTCATCGAATTTCTCTTTAACTAATGGAGCAATGATACGGCCAATCCCCAGCCCCTTTTCTGCTGCATCAACTACGGCGTAAGTGTCATTGACTATTAAGGAGACTGGCATGTCAATCGTTATAGTCTCTTCATTTTGCTGTAGTTTTAGCGGTCGTAACTCGTTAGAGGTTGAAAACCTATATTGGATTAGACGGTGATTATATAAATCATTCGGAGTACTAGGGAGACCATATCGTTTGATGTAATCCTCTGAAGCAAACATCGCTTCTTGAGTAGAAGGTGTCAGTTGACGGGCGACCATTTCTTGATCAATCTTGTCCCCGAAACGTATTCCAATATCATACCCTTCCTTAATAATATTTAATGTCGCATCAGACACATTAATCTCAAGTTGAATATCGGGATAGCGGCGACAAAACTCAGCATAGATTGGCTGTAAAAAAAATTGAAATACAAAGCGTGGTAAAGTAATCCTGACCTTCCCTGAAGGCGCGTCTCCCAGGTCTTTAATACTCTCTAATGCATAGTCTAAGTTTGTTATGGCAGACGCTGTTCGTTGTTGTAGCAATCGCCCCGCTTCCGTCAGCTCAACACGTCGAGTACTGCGAGTAAACAATGGAAGCCCAAGATGCTCCTCTAATTGCTTCAGCGCATGGCTTACCGATGGAGCGGCCATTTCAAGTTTACGTGCAGCACTTCGAATACTGCCTTCACTCGCTATGGTCTGAAATATGGTGAGCTGACTATAAGTCGATCCTTTCATACTGATACCACGACTATCTCTACTGTTAGATGCAGACTAACAGTCTAGTACATCTTCCTAGTCTACAAAACACCAGTAACGGAACTTAGACTGTACTCGTTAGCTAATGGTTTAAGTGTTAGGAGAAAGTAATGTATATAGCATACGCAGCAAATGGTGCTGGCCAACCTCTGACAGCTGTTGAGCGAGAATTGTCTGAATTACAACAAGGTCAGGTGGTCATTGATGTTGAATATTGTGGTGTGTGCCACTCAGATTTGAGCATGCTTGATAATGAGTGGGGACTGAGCCAGTTTCCTTTGGTACCGGGGCATGAAGTGATTGGTAAAGTTTCAGCTATTGGTTCTAAGGTTCACAACATTGAAGTAGGTCAAACAGTTGGCCTAGGTTGGAATAGTGACTACTGCCATACATGTTCTGATTGCATGTCTGGTGATCACAACCTTTGTAATGATGCTGAGATCACTATGATGGGGCGTGATGGTGGATTTGCAGAAAAAGTTGTCGCTGATGCATCAGCGGTTATGCCACTACCATCGAAACTCGACCCTAAAGCCGCAGGCCCACTACTATGTGCAGGGATTACAGTATTTAACCCTCTTGTTCAGTTCAATATTAAACCGACGGATAAAGTTGCAGTCATTGGTATCGGTGGCTTGGGTCATCTAGCAATCCAGTTTATGAAAGCTTGGGGTTGTGAAGTGACTGCGTTCACTAGCTCTGAAGAAAAGAAAAAAGAAGCAATGGAGTTCGGGGCGTCTGACACAATCAACTCTCGAGATCCTGAAGATATAGCTAAAGCAGAGAATCGTTTTGATTACATCATCTCTACGGTAAGTGCAAAGCTTGATTGGAATTTATATCTTTCAACATTGAAAGCAAAAGGTCGTTTACATTTTGTTGGCGCAACAACTGAACCTCTAGATATATCAGTTATCCCAATGATATTTGGTCAAAAGACAATCTCAGCGTCTCCTGTAGGCAGCCCGGCAAATATCGAAAAAATGCTTGAATTCGCAGCTCATCACAACATTAAACCAGCAATCGAACTGTATAAGTTTGATGATATCAACGAAGCAATTGAACGAGTAAAAAGTGGTCAAGCTCGTTATCGAGTCGTACTTGAACGCTAATTAAAATTATTGAATGGCTTAAGATTATTTGAGGAAATGAATATGACAATTCCAACACTTCCAAAAGGTCAATTATTTATTAACGGTCAATGGCGTGATGCAGCTGACGGTGCTACCGCTCCGACATTCAACCCTGCCAATGAACTAGAAATCATGCGTGTTGCACAAGCCACATTAGGCGATGTAGACGCAGCTGTAGATGCAGCACATGACGCGTTTGAAAATGGAGAGTGGCGTAAAATGGGGCCACACCATAAAGCACGTGTATTAAACAAAATCGGAGATTTAATTGAAGAGAATGCGGATGAACTTGCCGCTCTCGAGTCGATGGATATGGGTAAGCCACTGGCTTTTGCTCGTCACTTCGACATTCAGTTTATTGCTGACTTATTCCACTTCTATGCAGGCGTTGCAAGTGGTCAATTGGGTGGTGCTACGCGTCAGGTTACCCCTTCGGAGAGTGGACATATGCCATTGGCGTATACTCGTAAGGAGCCACTAGGCGTAATTGCCGCAATAACGCCATTTAACTTTCCGATGATTCTATCTTGCACCAAGATTGCACCAGCACTTGCGGCAGGTAATACTTTTGTTCATAAACCAGCTTCTGCTACTCCATTGACTGCTCTTCGAATGGCTCAGCTTTTTAAAGACGCAGGATTACCAGATGGGACATTTAATGTTGTTACTGGTTCGGGTCGCACGGTAGGTAATGCTCTAGTAGAGCACCCTAAAGTGAAGAAGATTGCATTCACTGGTTCAACAGAAGTAGGAAAAGGCATTCTCAAGCAAAGCGCAGAATCACTAAAGAAAGTGACTTTGGAGTTAGGTGGGAAGTCAGCACATCTAATTTTTGAAGATGCAGACATCAAACAAGCGGCGCAACATGCGTGTATTGCGGCTTTCTTCAATAAAGGTGAGTTCTGTATGGCGGGTACTCGCTTGTTGGTTCAGCGTAGTGTGTATGATGAAGTTCTAGCAGAGCTAGTTGAAGCAACTAAAGGGCTTGTTATCGGTGACCCATTAGACATGGCTACTACATTTGGCCCACAAGTTGACGCTGCGGCTCGTGATAATTGCGCGAAATACGTTGACATTGCACTTGAAGATGGCGCTCGATTGGTAATGGGTGGTAAACCAATGACTGTTGATGGTAAAGGATATTACTTTGAACCGACAATCCTTGCTGATGTAGATAACAAGTCTCGCGTTGCTCAAGAAGAAATTTTTGGACCTGTTCTTGCGGTAATCCCATTCGATACAGAAGATGAGGCCATCGCGCTTGCAAACGACTCTGAGTACGGTTTGGCAGCAGGAGTGCAAACTCAAAATCTAGGCCGTGCACACAGAGTTGCCAACGCAATGGAAGCGGGAATGGTATGGATAAATACTTGGGGACAGTTCGATAGCGCTTTACCATTTGGCGGTTATAAAGCATCGGGTATTGGGCGTGAAATGGGGATTGAGGCCATGGAGTCTTATACACAGAATAAATCAATCTACGCATCAATTGAATAAGCCTGTCATTTAACTATCAGCAGCTCAAAGTATTTTTGAGCTGCTTTTTCTCTCTGAATAATTAAAAGTTCGGAATAAGGCAAAAGTATATGGTTAGTAAGAGTGAGTTAGAACATTTTTTTGAAACTGAGTTTCCTCAAGCGGACTTCCTGATAGAGTATGTTAGTGAAGACAAAGTAATCATCAAGAAGTTAATTGATATGCAACATCTTCGCCCTGGGAACACAATTTCAGGTCCAACCTTGATGGAAGTTGCTGATGCTGCCCTTTATGTTGCTGTCCTATCTAAAAGTAATCTCTCAAAGATGGCTTTAACATCAAATATCAACATTAACTTTTTGAAAAAACCAGATGCGAACCAAAACATTGTAGCTGAATGTAGCGTTCTAAAATTTAGCCAGAGAAATGCATACGGTGAAGTAAGGATATACTCGGAAGAAAGCAAGATATTGGTAGCGCATGCAACGGGGGCATATGTCATCCCTAGCACGCAGTAAGTTCATTTTGAGAGTGTATCAAAAATGCGAGGTAATCAATTTTAGCGTTTTTCTCACCTAAAAGAACCTAGTTAGTCTAAGTAGGATAACTAGGCTTTATCAAATTGCGAGTGACTATACCCACAGGGCACTTGTACGAACTAATCGAGACTAATCAGCGGGTATAAAAGATCGAGTATGAGTTACTACATGTATACTATTGAGTTCACATCTAGTCTTTCCAATTTCGGTAAAGATGATGAATAGCCCCATAAAATGATATTAGGTGTCCCCCCCCCTTGCCCCCTGCCTACTAAGTGCTATGTGATTAATACTTTATTATCTACCCCAACGCGCTTACTACACACACCGTAAAACCTCCTATCTCAAACCGACTTTTCGACTGTCCATCAAAACGATCAGTTGTTCCATAAAGGCAAAGCTAAAACCTCATAGCACCGTAAAGTCACCATGGTCGTACCATGGTTCTTCTCGCTCGAAACCCTTGAAGATACTGGCTTGTGCGACGGCTGCTTTTTGCATTTGTTGGATTTACTGGGATTCCCTTGCGCACAGAATCGTCATGCGATGAACCATATATGGACCATGGGAGAAATTTTAAGACGGATAAAGAGAGCCTATTGGAGCGAGAAAAGCTTCGATAACAAGGAAGGGGAAAACGAGCTAAGCTTCTGATTTCTTGAATATTTTCAAAGCTTATAAACGACGAAAGGCCGCTATAAAAGCGACCTTTCTATGTATGGTACCGGTGGGCGGACTTGAACCGCCACGCCCGAAGGCAACGGATTTTGAATCCGTCGTGTATACCAATTTCACCACACCGGCATCTTTGGGCTATTGCCCTTTGATGGTTGGCATTATACGTAAGCTTTTGACCTGCGCAAGCAGAAATACCTTAAATAACTATCGTTTGCTGATAATTTCGCCACAAAGTGTGACAAAGCTGTACTCATAAGAAACGTACGCTCCATTTTCTACTACTCTTCCAGATGAAAATGAGTATACGAAACTCTTTTTAAGTTCTATTCACTGTAATATCAGAAACATAACCATTCCCAATGCTCGACAACGCATTATGGAGCATCTCTGCGGCATCTTCTGCTTGCATGAAGTGACTCGTGTCCATCGTATTGCCGCTTGTTTTCCAGAATTCCGTATCCATTCCACCAGGATAAACCGCGATAATTTTCATAGGTTTTCCTTTTAGCTCCAAACGAACCGACTCAATTAATCCTTTGATGGCCCATTTCACTGCACAATACGTAGACTCTTGCGCTTTAGGTTGTTGCGCGGCTGTGGACATGATCATGACCACTTTTATTGGATGATCTTTGTAACGCTTTACTAACTCTCTTAGCACATGAATCGCAGAATTCAGGTTGTTATCAATCAACTTTTGAATCTCTTTCGGCTCCTGCTCTTCCAGTAAGCCAAAATAACCACTTCCCGCACTATGAATGACCATTTCAGGGGACTGTTTCACCCCATCAAAGAGCTGTTTCACATTTTGGTGCAATGAGAGGTTGCAAGCTTGATAACCAACGTTATGAGAGAGTTGTTTTGCTAGTGCGGATAGTTTTTCTGTATTTCTTCCTATTACATACGTCTCTTTGCCTTCCGCATCATAACGCTTTGCTAGTTCCGCCCCTAAGCCGCTACTTGCACCTGTAATTACAATCATGCGCTACCTCTTTTCAATCACATACTTTTAATTCATCTATCAATTAAGGTAACAGAATCGTGGTAATTCACACCTCAAGAGCACCATTCTTTGAAGCAAGCAGCTTTCTTACTTTCGTGATGCATGAAATATCAAGCAGAACGACGGGCATTTAACCTATGCTTAAGCAAGAATAACTTTCTGAATTTTCTATCGACTTTCTAGTGAGAACTGAATAGGAGCAAAGAATGACTGGGTCAAAATGGCAGTGGTTACTGAAACAGATGACACGAAAACTGTGGGTCCGGACGTCACTCTACGCATTACTAGCTGTTGCTACCGCCTTAATGTCGATTGTTTTAAACCAGTTCATTACTCTGCCCCCTGCCATCAACGTCAGCAAGGATTTGTTGAACAACATATTAAATATCCTCGCAACCTCCATGCTTGCAGTGACTACATTCTCTCTCAATATTATGGTCTCAGCGTACAGTGCCGCTAGTGCAGGGGTAACGCCGCGAGCGACAAAACTGTTGATGGAAGACAGCACAACACAAAATGCCTTAGCAACCTTTCTTGGCTCTTTTCTATTTAGTTTGGTAGGAATTATCGCGCTAGGTATTGGGGCCTATCATCAACAAGCACAAATTTATCTGTTCATCGTGACTATCGCCGTAATCGTGATGATCATACTCACTCTGCTACGTTGGATTCAGCACCTTTCCGTACTAGGAAGGGTCAGTGAAACCACTTCATACGTGGAGCAAGCCTTGTTAGATGCTATTAGAAAACGGGGCAAAGAGCGTTGGCTAGGTGCTCACCCGTGGAGCCACCCAGAACATAAACCCAGAGGAAGTAAACCTATTTTGAGCCAAGAAATTGGCTACTTACAGCATGTTGATATGCATCATCTCGATAGTATTGCTGAAGCAAACCAATGCACCATCTACCTTGAGCGACAACCGGGAAGTTTTGTGTACGTAGGTCAACCATTGGCTTGGGTTTGTGGAGAGTTGCCAGACGAAAGCGAAGTAACGGCAGCCTTCACGATTCGAACGGAGCGTTCATATGATCAGGACCCTCGCTTTGGTTTAGTCGTTATGGCGGAAATCGCCTCACGAGCACTATCTCCGGCTGTAAATGATAATGGCACCGCGATTGACGTTCTTGGGCGTTCTGTACGAGCACTTTCATTATGGGGAGACCTACTCAGTGAGCCGCCTACCAAAACTCGATACCCTAGACTATTTGTGCCCGCATTGAGCTGCCAGGATTTGTTCGATGATGTCTTTTTGCCGATAGCACACGATGGTGCAGCGCAACTCCAAATACAGATTCGCCTACAAAAGGCCTTGCTAGCTCTCTCTAGTATGCACCCTAAGTTATTTTTGTCACCAGCAATCAAGCTGTCAGAAAAAGCTTTAGAGCTTTCGTTAAGCCAACATTATACCGAAGATGAGAAACACCAACTCTCTCAGCTATCTAATCTGGTCACAGACCAAAGAGCCAATGGTTAAGAGAATCGAATTCAGTTGAAACATATTGCTGCACGGCCTCGTGTATCATGACATGTGCTGATAACGTAGGGCAGAAAAGTCACTTCGTTTATACACAATTAAAGACTCTGTGCGTTAGGTCTCTTTTCTCTTGGTGAGGGAATCTATATTCTGACGCACAATTTTTAAGGTAAGTGATGGAATAATGACAACGTCTACAACTCTTCCACCTGCTGGTCTCTTTCGTCGACTTGCAGCGTTGATTTACGACACATTGATTATTATCGCAATTGAAATGATGGCCGCTGGTATTGTTATGGCCGTTGTGTTTGCACTAAATGCAGCAGGATTGTTGAGCTATGGCGAGTACGCTGATGCCGCAGATATGCTCGGAAAGCACCCTGTATTGAGCCCTCTATTTACACTTTATCTTGCGGGTGTGTGGATATATTTCTTTGTGTTCTTCTGGACGCGAGCAGGACAAACTCTTGGGATGCGCGCTTGGAAGCTTCGAGTTCGCAATGCCAAAGACGGAGCACCAATTACGGTAACTCAAGCTCTGATTCGTATTTCGACATCTGGCTTTGGCTTGGCAAATTTGACTGTACCGATTGATCCGAAGAAACGTGGTTTCCACGACATTTGGGCCAAAACAGAGGTTGTTGTATTACCTAAGGCAAACTAACTTGTCTAGGAACACAAAAAAGGAAGGCGTAATGCCTTCCTTTACATTTGGTTCGGTAAAACTTGGTTTATTCGATGATGCTTCAGTTATAGCTTTCTTCGTAGTAGTGCAATCGCAATAGCTAAGAACACCAAACTCGGGGCCAAAGCACCAAACACTGGGGATATGCCATACACCAAGCTTAATGGGCCAAAGAACTCACTGGATATGTAAAAAGTAAACCCGGCAACCACGCCCGACAATACCCTTGCCCCCATGGTCACGCTTCTGAGTGGACCGAAAACAAAAGATAGCGCCATTAACATCATCACAGCAATTGAAAGCGGCTGAGTCAACTTACGCCAAAATGCCAACTCATAGCGAGATGCATCTTGTTCCGACGCTTTTAGGTAAGTCACATAATCATACAAACCGCTCAGTGACAGTTCTTCTGGCTTCACAGTCACCACTGCTAGCTTATCTGGTGCCAAAGAAGTGTGCCACTCCATCTGTTCGATGTCTTGCTTCGAAATTACGTTTTCATTTTCCATATCGGTAATTTGTACGTAGCGCATCAGCCAGTTGTTATCTTGTTGGTAGTCGACTTCTTCGGCGAAAATAACTTTTTGTAGATTCTTATCATCATCAAAACGCCACATATTTAAAGCATAAAGCTTGTCGTCTTCGACTTTACCTATAAAGATAAAGTCGTTTGCGTCACGAGCCCACACACCTGAGCGCACAGACACAATGCTACCACCTGATATCGCAAACGCACGTAAGTCACGGGCCATCTTCTGGGCCTCAGGAGCGCCCCATTGACCTAACGCCATAACGACAATCATGAGCGGTACGGCCGTTTTTAGTACCGATAACCCGATATCCAGCTTAGAGAAACCAGCAGCTTGCATCACCACCAACTCAGAGCTTGAAGCCAACATACCTAAGCCGATCAGGGCACCGAGTAATGCCGCCATTGGAAAGAACATTTCGATATCACGCGGCACACTGAGTAACACAAAGTACAACGCATGAGTGAGGTCGTACACACCTCGCCCTACTTTACGTAGCTGTTCTACATATTTGATGATGCCTGATAAGCCAACAAACGTCGCTAAAACCAAGGCAGTGGTAGAGATGATGGTTCTACCGATGTAAAGGTCTAAGATTTTGAACACAGCTTACGCGAGCCTCTTCTTGCGGAATTTGTCTTTTATTCGTCTAGCAGCAACGCTGTCCATCATATTCGCCATGATAGCAACAATCAGCAACATCGCATTGATTGGCCACATACCAATAGCAGCCGGGATGTCACCATCTTCTAATGCAGATTTGGTTGCACTGATCGCCAAGAAATACGCTAGGTAGATCAGAATCGCAGGCCCCATTTTGGCAAACCGTCCCTGACGCGGATTCACCGCAGACAAAGGAATAACGAGCATCGTTAAGAGTGGAATACACACAAATAACGAAATTCGCCATTGTAGCTCCGCTTGCGCCTCTGGATCTGGGTGACCTATCAAGTCAACCGTTGGGAATGCTTCCCAGTCTCGCCCTTTCTTTTTGACCTCACGTTGGCCGATAACACCTTCGTATTCATCGAATTTCGTGATCATATATTCAACGCGAGTAGGCACACCTTCATAACGCGTACCTTCTTTCATAGTGATGATCTGACGACCGTCCGAAAGCTCTTTTACCTCACCAGAAGATGAGAACATCACACTCGGTAACACCGAATCTCGAGGGCGCATCTGCGCAACAAAAACGTTGCTCAAGGTATTGTCTTTAATGTCATCGATGAACACAACCGATGAACCGTCTGGTGTACCTTGGAACTGACCTTTTTTAAGTAGGTCAACGCTGTTTTCTGACGCTACCTGCTCATAAAGCTGCTCAACGCGGTCTTGAGACCACGGCGATAGCCACAACGCATTGAAAGCCGCCACCGCTGAAGTAATCAACGCTAGGTATAAGGCCGCTTGAACCAAGAATTTATTACCAATACCTGTCGCGTTCATTACGACAATTTCGCTCTCTGCATACAGACGACCAAATGTGATCAATATGCCGATATACAGACTTAAAGGCAGCATTAACAGACCCATTGCTGGCATGTTCAAACCAACAATCGAGAAAATCAATCCAGCAGGAATATCCCCATCAGAAGCATCAGCAAGAACACTTATGAATTTCTGGCTTACAAACACCAAAAAAAGTACGAAAAAAATCGCAAATTGGCTCTTGAGTGTTTCGCGGATCAAATATCTAACAATAATCACGCTGAAATTACCTATACAAAACTTGTTTTTTTGGTCGAATCACTATAGTTTCCCGTTGAACCATTTATTTTTTTAAAAATTATAAACTAGATGTTAGTCGCTTAATCAGCTCTGCATGTAAGCCTGGAGCTAAAATTCAACAAGTAAGCGATCATTATCTAACATTTAGAGCAATTTGTCTTCAGGATGTAGGAGTACGCATGGAGTTCAGTGTAAAAAGTGGCAGTCCAGAGAAACAACGTAGCGCATGTATCGTTGTTGGTGTGTTTGAACCACGTCGCCTTTCTCCAGTAGCCGAACAACTTGATAAAATCAGTGACGGTTACATCAGTTCACTACTTCGCCGTGGTGATCTAGAGGGTAAACCTGGTCAGATGCTGCTACTGCATCAAGTACCAGGTGTTTTGTCAGAGCGCGTTTTACTTGTCGGTTGCGGCAAAGAGCGTGAACTTGGCGAGCGCCAGTACAAGGAAATCATTCAAAAGACGATCAGCACACTTAACGAGACAGGCTCAATGGAAGCGGTATGTTTCCTAACTGAACTGCATGTTAAGGGTCGTGATACATACTGGAAAGTGCGCCAGGCTGTAGAAGCGACTAAAGATGGTCTATACACATTTAATCAATTCAAGAGCGTGAAACCTGAGACTCGCCGCCCACTGCGCAAGCTTGTTTTCAACGTACCAACGCGTCGTGAATTGAACTTGGGTGAAAAAGCAATCACTCATGGTCTTGCTATCGCATCAGGTGTCAAAGCCTCAAAAGACCTTGGCAACATGCCGCCAAACGTAGCTAATCCAGCTTACCTTGCTTCTCAAGCTCGTCGTCTAGCGGACGATTACGAAACTGTAACCACCAAAATTATTGGTGAGCAAGAGATGGAAAAGCTGGGTATGACCTCTTACCTAGCAGTAGGCCGTGGTTCTAAAAACGAATCTATGATGTCTATCATCGAGTACAAAGGTAACCCTGACTCAGATGCAAAACCGATTGTGCTCGTAGGTAAAGGTCTAACCTTCGACTCAGGCGGTATCTCCCTAAAGCCGGGCGAAGGTATGGATGAGATGAAGTACGACATGTGTGGTGCGGCATCGGTATTCGGTACAATGAAAGCGCTAGCGAAGCTAAACCTACCAATCAACGTTATTGGTGTTCTAGCGGGCTGTGAAAACATGCCTGGCAGCAACGCTTACCGTCCAGGTGACATCCTAACGACCATGTCTGGTCAAACTGTAGAAGTTCTGAACACGGATGCTGAAGGCCGTCTTGTTCTTTGTGACGCACTGACTTACGTAGAGCGTTTCGAACCAGACTGCGTGGTTGACGTTGCAACGCTAACTGGTGCTTGTGTTATCGCACTAGGCCACCATATCAGCGGCGTAATCTCTAACCACAACCCTCTTTCTCATGAGCTAGTAAACGCTTCTGAGCAAGCGAGTGACCGTGCATGGCGTCTACCAATGGCAGACGAGTACCACGAACAGTTGAAAAGCCCGTTTGCGGATATGGCAAACATTGGTGGTCGCCCTGGTGGCACAATTACTGCGGGTTGCTTCTTATCTAAGTTCGCGAAGAAGTACAACTGGGCACACGTCGATATCGCAGGTACCGCGTGGAAATCAGGCGCAGCGAAAGGCTCAACGGGCCGTCCTGTCTCAATGCTTGTCCAATTCCTTTTGAACCGCAGCGGCCAAGAGACAGAAGAGTAATTTCTGAACAGAATCTAAAAGGGCCGCAAGGCCCTTTTTTATTATCCTAATTTTCTAAAATGAAAGTGGGACTTAAGATGGTCTTAGGAAGAGACCCAAGGCAAGTGAGAGAATGATGCAAACTGCAACCTTCTACATCATTAACGAAGAGAGCCCGCAAGCAACGGTGGCTGGCTTTGAAGAATACATCGTGTTTTTGGCTCAGCACTTTGCTCGCCAAGGCGCTAAAGTGTATTTAAACTGCCAAGACAAACCACACGCCGAGCAGCTCGCTGAAGCCTTTTGGCAAGTTGATGCAGACAAGTTCATGGCACATAACCTCGTAGGCGAGGGACCGAAATACGCCACCAATATTGAAATCGGCCATGAAGGTGTAAAACCTAATTGGAACCGTCAGCTGGTAATTAATTTGGCGGAAAATGAGACAACCTTTGCGAACAAGTTTGCTCAAGTGGTAGACTTCGTGCCCTGCGAAGAAAAAGCTAAACAACTCGCAAGAGAAAGATATAAAATTTACCGTCAAGCAGGTTACCAGCTGCAAACGATCGAAATTCAATATCCTTAACGGTCAATCCTTATAGTTAAGGCGATCTTGTTAAGATCCCTCACTTATAAAGATTGACTAAGATTCAACCATCAACGTATCCATTAAAAGAGCGCTATGGAAAAGACATACAACCCAACTTCAATCGAACAAGCTCTGTATCAGACTTGGGAAGAGAAAGGCTACTTTAAGCCACACGGTGACACTACTAAAGAATCATACAGCATCATGATCCCGCCACCGAACGTCACTGGTAGCCTACACATGGGCCACGCGTTCCAAGATACGATCATGGATACGCTTATCCGTTGTGAACGTATGAAGGGTAAAAACACCCTTTGGCAAGTAGGTACTGACCACGCTGGTATCGCAACTCAGATGGTTGTTGAGCGTAAGATCGCTGCAGAAGAAGGCAAAACAAAACACGATTACGGTCGTGAAGCTTTCATCGACAAAATCTGGGAATGGAAAGGCGAATCTGGCGGCACTATCACTAAGCAGCTTCGTCGTCTTGGCGCATCTGTAGACTGGGATCGTGAACGCTTCACGATGGACGATGGTCTATCTAACGCCGTTCAAGAAGTGTTCGTACGTCTATACGAAGACGATCTAATCTACCGCGGTAAGCGTCTAGTTAACTGGGATCCAAAGCTACACACAGCGATTTCAGATCTAGAAGTAGAGAACAAAGACACTAAAGGCCACATGTGGCACTTCCGCTACCCACTAGCAGATGGCGCAAAAACAGCGGATGGCAAAGACTACATCGTTGTTGCAACGACTCGTCCAGAGACCGTGCTAGGCGATACGGGTGTTGCAGTTAACCCAGAAGATCCACGTTACAAAGATCTTATCGGTAAAGAAATCATCCTTCCTATCGTTGATCGTCGCATCCCAATCGTGGGCGATGAGCACGCAGATATGGAAAAAGGTACTGGCTGTGTGAAAATCACACCTGCGCACGACTTCAACGACTACGAAGTAGGTAAGCGCCACCAGCTACCAATGATCAACATTCTGACTTTCGACGCGAACATCCGCGACTCAGCAGAAGTATTCAACACTAACGGCGAAGCAAGCGACGCTTACAGCACTGAGCTACCAGCTAAATACCACGGTATGGAGCGTTTTGCCGCTCGTAAAGCTATCGTTGCTGAATTCGACGAGCTAGGCCTACTTGAAGAAGTGAAAGATCACGATCTACAAGTTCCTTACGGCGACCGTGGTGGCGTTGTTATCGAACCAATGCTAACTGACCAATGGTACGTACGTACTGCGCCTCTAGCGAAAACCGCAGTTGAAGCAGTAGAAAACGGCGACATCCAATTCGTTCCTAAGCAATACGAAAACATGTACTTCTCTTGGATGCGTGACGTTCAAGACTGGTGTATCTCTCGTCAGCTATGGTGGGGTCACCGCATCCCAGCTTGGTACGACAACCAAGGTAATGTTTACGTAGGTCGCACTGAAGAAGAAGTTCGCAAGAACAACAACCTAGAGTCAGTCATTGAACTTCACCAAGACGAAGACGTACTGGATACGTGGTTCTCTTCTGCACTATGGACGTTCGGTACTCAAGGTTGGCCAGAGCAAACTGACGATCTGAAAGTATTCCACCCTTCAGACGTACTAGTAACTGGTTTCGACATCATCTTCTTCTGGGTTGCGCGCATGATCATGATGACCATGCACTTCGTGAAAGACGAAAACGGCAAACCACAAGTACCATTTAAGACGGTTTACGTTACTGGTCTAATCCGTGACGAAAACGGCGACAAGATGTCCAAGTCGAAAGGTAACGTACTTGACCCAATCGACATGATCGATGGTATCGACCTAGAGTCTCTCGTAGAGAAGCGTTGTGGCAACATGATGCAGCCTCAACTAGCGAAGAAGATCGAGAAGAACACTCGTAAGACGTTTGAAAACGGTATCGAAGCATACGGTACAGACGCACTGCGTTTCACTCTTGCAGCAATGGCATCAACAGGTCGCGATATCAACTGGGATATGAAGCGTCTTGAAGGTTACCGTAACTTCTGTAACAAACTATGGAACGCAAGCCGTTACGTAATGATGAACACAGAAGAGCAAGATTGTGGCTTCAACGGTGGTGAGATTGAATACTCACTAGCAGACAAATGGATCGAGTCTCAGTTTGAACTAGCAGCGAAAGCGTTCAACAACCATATCGACAACTTCCGTCTAGATATGGCTGCGAACACACTTTACGAATTCATCTGGAACCAATTCTGTGACTGGTACCTAGAGCTAACTAAACCCGTTCTATGGAAAGGTACTGAAGCGCAACAGCGTGGTACTCGCCGTACACTAATCACGGTACTTGAGAAGACGCTACGTCTAGCTCACCCTGTGATTCCTTACATCACAGAAACTATCTGGCAAAGCATCAAGCCACTAGTTGACGGTGTTGAGGGCGAGACAATCATGCTACAAACTCTGCCTCAGTTTGACGAAGCGAACTTCCACCAAGAAGCGCTAGACGACATCGAGTGGGTGAAAGCGTTCATCACTAGCATCCGCAACCTACGTGCTGAATACGACATCAACCCTGGTAAGCCGCTTGACGTTATGCTGAAAGCAGCAAATGCAGAAGATGCCTCTCGTCTAGAAGCAAGCAAGCAAGTACTGATGTCACTAGCGAAGCTAGAAGCAGTACGCGTGCTTGAAACTGGCGAACAAACTCCTGCATGTGCGACAGCACTGGTTGGTAAGTCTGAGCTGATGATCCCAATGGCAGGTCTGATCGACAAAGATGCTGAGCTTGCTCGTCTAGATGGCGAAATCAAGAAGACTCACGGCGAAATCAAGCGTATCGAAGGCAAACTGGGCAACGAAGGCTTTGTAGCGAAAGCACCTGAAGCTGTTGTTGCTAAAGAGCGTGAGAAGCTTGAAGGCTACAAAGAGACGCTAGCTAAGCTAGAAGAGCAGAAGACAACGATCGCTGCACTTTAATCGCTAAAGGCTAGAGTAAAAGAATCAAAGGGTTGGTGTGAAAGCATCAACCCTTTTTGCATTTATCACTCGGAAAGCTTTCAAAGATATTCGCTCTTCTCTCCTACTTCCACTCCTATTTAATAGTTTTTACCTATCAAACTAATCTTAACTGCCCATTAGATTTAATGATAATAATTCTCAATAATAGACCTATCGAAACAACACAACGATTGAGTAATTATCATGAAAAAGACACTAACCTTTGCAGCACTCCATTTTACTATCGCGTTTAGTGTCGCTTACGTGCTTACTGGCGACATTCTAATTGGTAGTTTAATTGCCATGATTGAGCCTTCAGTGAACACCGTAGCCTTCTACTTTCATGAAAAGGCATGGGCAAAAGTCCCAGCACTTAAAGCTCGTCAGTGGATGACCAAATTAAAAACCGCAAGCTTTGCGACCGTGCACTTCAGCGTCGCTTTTACCGTGGTTTACTTACTAACAGGTGATGCATTTGTCGGCGGCGTAATGGCGATGCTAGAGCCGAGTTTGAACACGGTGGCTTACTACTTCCACGAGAAAGTATGGATGCGTAAATCATCAGAAAAAGCTCCAGCACCGCAGTTTTGTTTACATCACCACGCTTAAACATGGAGGCTCACTACGTCTCCTAACGAGAAAAATGACATTTACCATTGACAAGGTTGCGCACCGCAATTAATTTAATTGCGATGCGCAACTTTATTTTTAGAGGTAAGTGATAATGAACGCTCGTCAACTTCGACACTACTCCCGTCAAGCCGTCCGATTGCTTGGTATGCTTGATAAACAATGCGGCGATGTCGCTCTCACTCCAGTGCAAGCGCACGCATTGGGTGAAATCCAATTGCAGCCATTGACCATCAATCAGCTGGCACAGCAGCTTAATGTCGACAAGTCCAACGCGAGCCGAACCGTTACTGGTTTGATTAAATTAGGTTTGGTCGAGAGCATCGAAAACCCAAAAGACAAACGTAGTCAACTCGTAGCGATTACAGATCAAGGCCAACAGGCGTTATCACAACTGGACCAACAGCAAAACCACTTCTTTGAACAACTGCTTACCCAACTCGATGACAGCGAGCAAGAGCAACTCAAACTTGGTCTAGAGACTTACCTAAAAGGGCTAACAAAAGTGTGTCAGTCTGAGGAATACGTTCTTCGACCTCTTACTAAAGCAGACAACCCGCAAGTCGCAGATGTGATTCGTAAAGTCTCTGCAGAATACGGCTTAACCGCAGACAAAGGTTATGGTGTGGCCGATCCAACGCTTGATGATATGTATTCGGTTTACAATCAATGCGGGGCCGCCTATTGGGTCATTGAACATCGCGGAGAGATCGTTGGTGGCGGTGGCTTTGCCCCTTTAGCGGGCGAGCCAAATGTGTGTGAACTACAAAAGATGTACTTCTTACCTCAAACACGAGGACACGGTTTAGCCAAACGCATCGTCGCATTGAGCTTACAATTGGCGAAACAATTTGGGTATCAGCAGTGCTATTTAGAGACAACTGAATGTCTGAGAGAAGCGGTAAGCTTGTATGAAAAGCTAGGCTTTGAGCATCTCGATGCCCCGCTTGGACAAACAGGGCATGATGCATGTGAAGTCGTAATGCTTAAGATGCTGTAATAGATAATATTATTAGACGTTAAAGCACAACATGGGTAACACAAAGCTCCTGGCTCAAGGCAACAGTGAAGTTTTGGTGCTGCCCATCCAACTCAACAGACAACTGGTAGAGATCACTTGGATCAGGATCAGTAAGATCGGCATACTTTGGCGCTTCGATCTGGAATAAAGCGCTCGCATGCTCCGCTCGGACATCAATAGGAATATGGTAAGTCATGCCATTGAACTTAACCGATGCCGATACTAAACCCGGCGCAAAAGTTTGGTAGTACAAATCCACCTTAAACTCACAACCACCACCGTGGTGCCAAATCTGTTCGGTAGCCACGCGGTCCAAACGCACATTGCGAATAAACTGCAGATACGGCTCTTGCCATACCCCTAAGCGCTCGTCACTCTTTTGGTATTCATGATCTGCAAGTGAACACAACTCCGGTTTATCCTCATCCAACAGAAGATCTTCTTCTTCCTCAAGGAATAGGATCTCAAAACGGTTGCGCCCCATCTGCATGAACGGGCGAATGTCTTTCTTGTAGACATTTTGAGAACCGTCACAGTCAAACAATGCTACTCCGTTCAAACGCACTTCTGCATGGTAATCCACACCACCCAACACCATTTCTACCGCTGGGAATGCCATCATGGATTCGTCCACTTCAATGTCATGCATCAGGTGCCACTCTTGCTGACGAATTGCTTCTTCTGTCAGTTCAGCAGGCAATACCTGACTCAAAGGAGCAGGGAAAGTAATGTCATCCTGTGGGATAGAAAGGTCCGTCAGTGGAGAGACTTGCCATAAACCGGCGAGTGAGAGTTGCATAAACACCTTGAGCTAGATCAATTTTCACGCATTATAGGGAGAAATCCCCTATAAACTCAATGTGAATTATTTATCGCCTCCACATTCGTCAGTTTTTCAAGGTATAAAAAAACCAGCGTTAAACGCTGGTTTTTCCAAAAGTAGTGAGCTTTGATTACTCGTCGTCTTCATCTTCTTCAGGGTAAAGCGCATCTTCGCCTTCGTAGTACGTACCCCAACCGTCATAGATGATGTCGTATTTTTCTGCCAAGTGAATCAATTTTTCAACTTGCGCATCAATCGCTTCTGCGTCTAGTGCGGACTCCATAGTCGCATCACAGCAAAGCAACTTGTTACCATCTTCATCTTCAGTTTCTTCTGCTTCAAGAACTTCAAAGCCCATCTTGAATGCTTCAACTACCGCTTTTTCTAGCGTGTCAAAATCTTCTGCAAACAGGTGGTGCTCGATTTCGTATAGCGAATCTGGATCGCTGCCATCTTCTAGCAATGCTGCAATGATATCGCGAGTCTCTTCCTTTTGAATCTCAATTAATTCTTCTACTGATAGATATTCATCTTCGTGAGACATGTTTTGGCTCCAGATTAGTTACTTGATGGAAACACAATACCCGATACTGAGTATGCTGATCCGGTGAAATATGGCATGGATTGCGATGAAAAGCCACAAACAAACATCATACCACTGCGATTCTTATCGGTTATTTGAATCTAAATATTAAACCGACCACACAAAGAAACAAAAAATTAACAAAGAATGGCATTTTTTAATATTCAGAACATCCTAATTGACACTTAATGTTGTTATTTTCTCTTTCTATGCGTGTTTATGATACTTTCTTGAATACACTCACGTGTAAAACGAAGAAGCATAACGAATAAATTCACTTTAATAATGCATAATTTAGAATAAAAATGCACGTTTTATGCACTGTGCGTGTATTCTTTCTCAACGGGAAAATTAGAATAAAAACGCACGCACTCTAATTTTAGTAAAATAGCATTTATATCTGATAACAAATTTCATAAGAATCAAAATAAAAATAAAAAACTCACAAAACCAGAAACACCAGAACATAAACAAAGCTTGATAACTTGCATCTTTCTAGGAAGCTTGTCATAACTAATGGCTGGAAAATTTGTAAGGATACAAAATGAGCAAGCTGTACGTTGGATCAGAAGTTGGTCAACTTCGACGAGTTCTATTAAATCGCCCTGAACGCGCCCTAACCCACTTAACTCCGTCAAACTGTCATGAGTTGCTATTTGATGACGTTCTTGCTGTAGAAGCGGCAGGTGAAGAGCACGATGCATTCGCACGTACGCTGCGCGAGCAAGACGTTGAAGTGCTTCTCCTCCACGATTTACTGGTCGAAACCCTCGCTGTTCCAGAAGCAAAACAATGGCTGCTGAACACTCAGATTTCTGACTTTCGTTACGGGCCAACATTTGCGCGAGACCTACGCCAATACTTTTCAGAAATGGATGATGAACATCTTGCCTGCATATTTTTAGGTGGCTTAGCTTACTCAGAGCTACCGATCTCCTCATCTTCTATGCTGCCAAAAATGAAGCGTCCTCTCGACTTTGTTATTGAGCCACTGCCTAATCACCTCTTTACTCGTGATACCTCATGTTGGGTTTATGGCGGCGTTTCTCTTAACCCGATGATGATGCCTGCACGTCAACGTGAAACAAACCACCTACGTGCGATTTATCGTTGGCACCCAATTTTTGCTGGCCAAGATTTTATCAAATACTTCGGTGACGATGATCTGCATTATGATAATGCGAATGTCGAAGGCGGTGATGTGTTGGTTATTGGTAAAGGTGCAGTTCTTATCGGTATGTCTGAGCGTACGACTGCACAAGGTGTAGAGAACCTTGCAGCGAGCCTATTTAAAGCAGGCCAAGCTACCGAGGTTATTGCAATTGATCTGCCTAAACACCGCTCATGTATGCATTTAGACACTGTGATGACCCATATGGATGTAGATACTTTCTCTGTCTACCCAGAGATCATGCGCAAAGATCTCGACACATGGCGCTTAACACCAAAAGGCAACGGTGAAATGCATGTTGAAGCCTCACATAACTATCTGCACGCGATTGAGTCCGCTCTTGGCTTAGATCAGCTGAAAATCATCACCACGGGTGGCGACAGCTATGAAGCGGAACGCGAACAATGGAATGATGCCAATAACGTTCTAACTGTAAAACCGGGCGTAGTAATTGGTTACGAACGCAACGTATACACCAACGAAAAATACGATAAAGCTGGCATCAAAGTACTGACAGTACCTGGTAACGAGCTTGGTCGTGGTCGCGGTGGCGCTCGCTGTATGAGCTGTCCAATAGAACGAGACGATATATAACTTACTCGTCTCTTTACATTAGGTGAATCAAAACTAAGGTTGATGTGAATACATCAACCTTTTTTAGCTTTATTTAAAAATAATTATTCACAATAAAAGCATTTATATGTTTTAATGAATTCTATTAATCTAATCACATGTACTAAGGGACGAGCTATGGCTTTCAATTTACGTAACCGCAACTTTTTGAAGCTATTGGACTTCTCAACCAAAGAAATCCAGTTTTTGCTCGAACTGTCTGCAGAGCTGAAAAAAGCTAAATATGCAGGAACAGAGCAGAAGAAACTTCAAGGTAAAAACATCGCACTAATCTTTGAGAAATCTTCGACTCGTACCCGATGTGCGTTTGAAGTCGCTGCCTTTGACCAAGGTGCTCAAGTCTCTTACATCGGCCCTTCTGGCTCGCAGATCGGTCATAAGGAATCGATGAAAGACACCGCTCGCGTCCTTGGTCGTATGTACGACGGGATTGAATACCGAGGCTTTGGCCAATCCATTGTTGAAGAGCTTGGTACTTATGCTGGTGTTCCAGTGTGGAATGGTTTAACGGATGAGTTCCACCCAACCCAGATCCTTGCTGACTTCCTGACCATGCAAGAGCACGGCCGTGGTAAACAGCTACATGAAATAACCTTCGCTTACCTAGGTGATGCACGCAACAACATGGGTAACTCACTTATGGTGGGCGCAGCGAAAATGGGCATGGATATTCGCCTTGTCGCGCCAAAAGCGTTCTGGCCTGAAGAAGAGCTCGTGGCAACTTGTCAAACTATCGCGCAACAAACCGGAGCAAAAATCACGTTAACAGAAAGCGTTGAGGAAGGTGTGAAAGGTTGTGACTTCCTATACACCGACGTTTGGGTGTCTATGGGTGAGTCTGCCGAGGCATGGGATGAACGTGTAGCGTTAATGACACCTTATCAAATCAATATGGACGTGATTAAGCAAACGGGTAATCCACATGTGAAATTCATGCACTGCCTTCCAGCTTTCCACAATGATGAAACCACCGTCGGCAAAGAAGTCGCTGAAAAATACGGCATGAAAGGCCTTGAAGTAACAGAAGAGGTATTTGAATCAGAATACTCCATCGTATTCGACGAAGCTGAAAACCGTATGCACACCATCAAAGCCGTGATGGTTGCGACGCTAGGAAGCTAACCAGCGCGCAAAAACAGCCGCTAAAAACCATGATGTAATCGCTTGCGCTCACGAAAGTTAAGCGTATAATGCTCGGCAATTTGTCTGAGGATTAAGAAATGACCACGCTGATTGCTGACGTAAAAACGCGATTTGCTCTCGCTAAGCGACTACGCTTACGTGGTGTTATTTTCGTTAATTCTATTGAATTTTAAAACCTCCCCATTGGGGAGGTTTTTTTATGTCCAAAATTCCTTTCGGTTATTTGGATGTAGTCATCAATGTTATAGGGAAGAAGATCATGGCGAACTCGCTTTACCAGAAGCACATCATCTCTATTCCAGAGCTTTCACGCGAAGAACTGGAACTTATCGTAGAAACAGCAGGTAGCCTTAAAAAAGCACCTCGACCAGAACTGATTAAAAACAAAGTCGTTGCAAGTTGTTTCTTTGAACCATCAACACGTACACGTTTATCGTTTGAAACAGCGATTCAGCGCATTGGTGGTGACGTGATTGGCTTTGATAATGATGGTAATACCTCTCTGGCGAAAAAAGGCGAAACACTCGCAGATTCAGTACAAGTCATCTCTTCTTACGTCGATGCCTTTGTGATGCGTCATCCACAAGAAGGCGCCGCTCGCTTGGCCTCTGAATTTTCAAATGGCGTGCCAGTGATCAACGCGGGCGACGGTGCAAACCAACACCCAACTCAAACGCTACTCGACCTATACACCATCGCGGAAACACAAGGGCGTCTAGACAACCTGAACGTCGCATTCGTAGGTGATCTAAAATATGGCCGCACAGTGCACTCACTGACTCAAGCCTTAGCAAAGTTTAACAACATCCGCTTCTTCTTTGTTGCACCAGATGCGCTGGCAATGCCAGATTACATCTGCGAAGAACTAGATGAAGCTGGCATTCAATATAGCCTACACACAGACATGGAAAGTGTGATTCCTGAACTGGATATTCTGTACATGACACGCGTACAGAAAGAACGTTTTGACGAATCGGAATACGCACATATTAAGTCGGCTTACATCCTAACAGCGGCACTACTAGAAGGCGCGCGTGAGAACTTGAAAGTGCTGCACCCACTACCACGTGTGGATGAGATCACAACTGATGTTGATAAAACGCCTCATGCTTACTTCTTCCAGCAAGCTCAAAATGGCGTGTATGCTCGCCAAGCACTGCTGGCGCTTGTTCTAAACGAAACACTGTAATCGAGGGGAAAAATCATGGCTAAAGAAACTCAATTGCAGGTAGAAGCAATCAAAAATGGTACGGTCATCGACCACATCCCTGCGCAAATCGGCATCAAAGTATTAAGACTGTTCGATATGCACAATTCATCACAACGCGTAACGATTGGACTGAACTTGCCATCATCAGCACTCGGTCATAAAGATCTACTCAAAATCGAAAATGTGTTTATCAATGAAGAGCAAGCGAGCAAGCTAGCGTTGTATGCTCCTCACGCGACCGTGAATCAAATCGAGAATTATGAAGTGGTGAAAAAGCTCGCGTTAGAGCTTCCTGAGCGCATCAATGATGTATTTGAATGCCCGAATTCAAACTGTATTTCTCATAATGAACCAGTAGAAAGCAGCTTTAGCGTGTTCGAGAAAAAACAAGAAATCCGCCTAAAGTGTAAATACTGCGAGAAAGTGTTCTCACGCGAGATCGTAACCGAGCGATAAACACGCCGCACGACTAGGCTGTGATACGTTTAAAATACCCTGCAATGTCAGGGTATTTTGCTCTTTACCTACCGAGGGTTTAGAGGCAAACTGAGAATCTTTATTCCCTACAACTGATGGAAAAAATCAAATGACGAAAGTACTTCACACTGAGTCTGCACCAGCAGCAATCGGTCCTTACGTTCAAGGCGTAGATCTAGGTAACATGGTTCTTACTTCAGGCCAAATCCCAGTAAACCCAGCGACAGGTGAAGTGTCTGCTGATATCGCAGAACAAGCTCGTCAGTCTCTAGAAAACGTAAAGGCTGTAGTTGAATCTTCAGGTCTTAAAGTATCTGATATTGTAAAGCTAACGGTTTTTGTTAAAGACCTAAATGACTTTGGCACGGTGAACGAAGTTTACGGCAAGTTCTTTGATGAGCACGGCGTAGCAAACTACCCTGCACGCTCTTGTGTAGAAGTGGCTCGCCTACCAAAAGATGTTGGCATCGAGATTGAAGCAATTGCAGTTCGCAAATAATTGTACTTGCTGACAAACATAAAAAACGGGTAGCTCAGGCTACCCGTTTTTTATTATCTTTTCGTGATGATATCGCAGTAAAACTTAAGCAGCATTACGCTGTTTGACTTCTTCATCTAACGATTCAAGCTTCTCTTTCATCTGTTCACGACAGATATTCGCTAACTCGCGAATGCCCTCTTTACCATAGCCTTCAGTGCTGATTGGAGGTAGCATTTCAACAATCACATGACCATTGTTCCAACGGTTCAGCTTAATTTTATTCGTCGAGCTACATACGATAGGAATGATTGGCACACCTGCTCCAATTGCCGCATGAAAAGCACCTGTTTTGAATGGCAGCAAACCACGCCCACGAGAACGCGTGCCTTCTGGGAACATCCACACCGAAACATCACTTTCTTTCATGCTGCTCACGACCTGATCGATAGTACCTTTTGCTTTAGAACGATTCGCTCGGTCAATCAGAATGTTACCCGTAAGCCAGTAAAGCTGGCCAAACAGTGGCATCCAAGCCAAGCTCTTTTTACCTACTGTCACAACTTTCGGAGTCACAGCCGCAGAAACAGTAAACATGTCCCAGTTGTTCTGGTGGTTAGCAATGTAAACATGTTGGCCGCGTGAATACGCATCTTCAGGGATACGCAACTCTAACTTAATCCCAAACACACGAGACATCTTGGCAAACAAACGGCCAAAAGTGAAAACGTGCTTAGGGTTTCTAGGGCTTAATAGGCAGTAACCACAACCACCAATAAACATAACAATCGCAAAGATAGCGACAGCAAATACACGTAACAGTGCAATCATTCTTGTTCTCCAGGAACCGGCTTTTGCCAGATACAGCTATTAATATCTCTCTTTCCATAAAGGGAAAATATGGTCATGAGAGTGATATAAAAAAGCCGAAACTCAGGTTTCGGCTCTCTTGATATCCAAGTTACCTGCGGTGCAGTTTAACTTGACTAGCTCACTCGCTCAATATTTGCGCCAAGTGCAGCCAGTTTATTTTCGATTTTGTCGTAACCACGGTCGATATGGTAAATACGATCAACGACGGTTTCGCCTTTAGCAATGCAACCTGCAATAACCAAACTAGCCGAAGCTCGTAGATCGGTTGCCATGACTTGCGCACCGCTGAGTGACTCAACATCACCACAGATAACCGTATTGCCTTCGATCTCAGCTTTAGCGCCCATACGCATGAGTTCTGGTACGTGCATAAAGCGGTTTTCAAAGATAGTCTCTGTGATCACGCCGCCACCTTTCGCCATCATGTTCAGAAGCGTAAATTGAGCTTGCATATCCGTCGGGAAACCAGGATGTGGCGCAGTACGTACACTTACCGCTTTTAGCTCGCGGTCGGTCATATCAACGGAGATCCAATCTTCACCCGTTTCGACAAGCGCGCCAGCTTCTTCCAGCTTGGCGAGAACCGCTTCAAGCAAATGAGCATTAGTGTTGCGACATACCACTTTACCGCCAGATACTGCTGCTGCGACAAGGAATGTTCCCGTCTCAATACGGTCAGCAACCACGTTGTGTTTACAACCGCCTAGGCGCTCAACACCTTCAATCGTAATGGTATCTGTGCCAGCGCCAGAGATTTTTGCGCCAAGCTTATTTAGGAAATCAGCGGTATCGACGATTTCAGGCTCACGCGCAGCGTTATCTAGTGTTGTTGTGCCTTCCGCCAGCGCTGCCGCACACATGATGGTGATCGTCGCGCCTACGCTGACTTTATCCATCACGATGTGCGCGCCTTTTAGACGACCATCCACTTCTGCTTTTACATAACCATCTTCTAATGTAATGGTTGCGCCAAGCTGCTCTAAACCAGAAATATGCAGATCCACAGGACGGGCACCGATGGCACAACCGCCTGGTAAAGAAACCTGACCTTGACCAAAGCGCGCCACCAAAGGACCTAAAGCCCAAATAGAAGCACGCATGGTTTTCACCAAATCATAAGGCGCGCAGTATTCTGTAATACTGCTTGGGTCAACATGAACAGAGCCATTGCGGCTTACTTTCGCGCCTAAACGCTTAAGCAGTTCCATGGTTGTATCGATATCACGAAGGTGTGGTACGTTTGCCACTTCTACTGGCTCTTCCGCCAAGATAGACGCAAATAAAATCGGCAGTGCTGCGTTTTTTGCACCTGAAATGGTCACTTCACCAACTAGTGGTTTATCTGACCCAATAACTCGAAACTTTTCCATCAATAAACCTTAAAGCGACATCAATTTCTTATCACGAGCCCACTCTTCTGGTGTGAACGCTTTGATTGATAATGCGTGAATGTCGTTACGCTGGATGTATTCCATCAGAGGAGCATAAATTAGCTGCTGCTTCTTAACGCGGCTCATTCCATCGAAACAAGCATCAACAGCAACCACTTCATAGTGGCTACCTTCACCTTTCACATGCACTTCTTGAAGGTTTAGTGCTTCTTCTAATAACTGTTGTACTTTTGCGCTATCCACAATTTACCCCTGATAATTCTGTATGTGTTTGGCCACTAAAGATTCAACATTGCTCAGTTGAAACAAAGTGCGCAGTTGCGCCGGCACGAAACTGAGCATTATATGACAGTTTTGCTTTTTTGCATGCTCTAATAAGTGGATTAACATCACCATTCCTGCAGAGTCGACGCGCTCTACCTCTTTTAGCGAGCATTCCAGCTCCGATTGAGCAGGTTGCCATTGCTGTGCATACGCCCACAATGAAGGCACTGTATCTCTATCAAGTGCCCCTGTTAGCTTAAGAATGTTTTGATCCAATTGCCACTGAGCGGGAATCTGGGCCATTATTTCTTCGCCTCGAAGCGGATCGGTTCTGCGGCCAATTTTTCTAGATCTTTAGCAACAGATAGAATACCTTCTTGACGAATTTTACTGTTCCATTCTGATTGTTTACTAGAAAGCAAACTAATGCCCTCTGCAATCATATCGAATGCTTCCCACTCACCAGACTGGTTGTCTTTACGCAGTTTAAACTCAAGTTTGATGTTTGGACGCGGAGTATCGATGATATCAACTTTAATGCTTGTAATACGCTTAGAGTCATCAATGCTAGGCTCAGGGCCAAACTCAATTTTTTGGTCAGAGTATTGCGTCAACACTTGTGCATAAGACGCAATCAGGTAAGCACGAAATGCATCGATAAACTCAAGTACATCTTCACGCTTAGCACCTTTTAAGTTTGGACCAAGAAGTTTTAACCCTGCATAGCGGTAGTTGACGTAAGGCATTAGCTCTTCTTCAACGATCACTTTAAGTAAATTTGGATCTTGTTTGATTTTCGGCTGTTCGGCTTTCAATCTTTCGAACGTGACTTCAGCTACCTGCTTCATCATCTTATAAGGTTCAGTTTTATCCACCTCTGCTGCTGTTGCTCCAAAGACGCTAAACACAGCACAAACTGAAAGTAGTAATCTCGCTAACATAGTTATTCCTTACTTGAGTCGTCTGAACCACCTACGCTGTATAGTACTTGACCAATTAAGTCTTCAAGCACAAGCGCCGATTTGGTGTCTTCGATGGTATCACCATCCACTAGCATGACTTCATCATCAAAAACGAAGCCAGGTACTAAACCAATGTATTGCTCACCAATCAGGCCAGATGTCAAAATTTGTACGCTCGACGTTTCTGGGAACTGATTGTATTTGCTATTGATAGATAGTGTTACAACTGGCAATAAGTTGTCTGGGTTAAGCGAAATACTACTTACTCGACCAATCACAACGCCCCCCACTTTTACGGGCGAACGAACTTTTAAACTGCCAATATTATCGAACTCGGCTTTGAGGGTATAAGTATCACCAGAGCCAATGCTTTTTACGTCAGCAACTTGAAAAATCATCACAAGAATCGCGCAAATTCCCGCTAATACAAAGCTGCCAACCCATAATTCAGTTTTACGTGTTTGTTGCATGATTAATTCCCAAACATCAATGCGGTCAGTACAAAGTCTAATCCTAGTACTGCTAAAGAAGAATGCACAACAGTGCGCGTAGTTGCTCGGCTGATCCCTTCCGATGTTGGAATAGCATCATAACCGTTAAATAGAGCGACCCAAGTAACCGTAATTGCAAACGCAAAACATTTGATCATACTGTTACCAATGTCTTGTCCTAGCTCAACAGAGGACTGCATCGCTGACCAAAAACTGCCGTGATCAACGCCTTTCCAGTCAACACCAACAAGCTGAGCGCCCCAAATTCCCACAGCCATGAAAATCATAGCCAGTAAAGGCATTGAGATAACCCCAGCCCAAAACCGTGGTGCAATCACTCGTTTCAATGGGTCTACCGCCATCATTTCAAGGCTAGACAGTTGTTCCGTTGCTTTCATTAGACCTATCTCTGCGGTTAACGCAGAACCGGCACGACCAGCAAACAAAAGTGCAGTAACAACGGGTCCTAATTCACGGAGTAACGAAAGCGCTACCATTTGCCCCAAACTGCCTTCTGCGCCGTAATCCACCAACACAACATAGCCTTGTAGACTCAAAACCATTCCAATGAACAGACCAGATACGACGATGATCGCCAGCGACTGAACACCAACAGAATAAAGTTGCTTAACAAGCAGAGGAAAGCTTCTGATCGGTTGTGGCTTAGAAAATAGCGCCCCAATCAACATGAAAGTCGCACGACCAAATGCTCCGCAAATAGAAAGCGTGCGTCGACCCAACGAGGCGACAAAGTGAATGAAGTTATCGACCATCAAATAAGTCCTTTTCGATACTTTGAGAAGGGAAACGAAACGGTACAGGACCGTCGGCATCACCTTGTAAGAACTGCTGGACACGAGGATCAGAGTTTTGAGTCAGCTCTTCTGGCGTACCATAGGCGATGATTTTTCCATCGGCCATCAGGTATACCCAGTCAGCAATACTCATGACTTCAGGTACGTCGTGAGAAACCACAATAGAGGTCAAACCTAACGCTTGGTTTAGATTGCTAATTAGCTCAACCAAAACGCCCATAGTGATTGGGTCTTGCCCCACAAACGGCTCATCGTACATGATCAAGTCAGGGTCAAGTGCGATTGCCCGAGCCAAAGCAGCGCGTCTTGCCATACCACCTGAAAGCTCACTCGGCATTAATTGCGCCGCGCCGCGCAGACCGACAGCTTCGAGCTTGAGTAACACCATGGTGCGAATCAAATCTTCCGATAAATCGGTATGCTCTCTCAATGGAAAGGCGACATTATCAAAAACATTCAAATCAGTGAATAAAGCCCCTGACTGGAACAACATGCTCATTTTCTTTCGAGCGTGGTAGAGTTTTTTACGCGAGAGAGAGGGAATATTGTCGCCATCAAACCAGATCTCTCCTTGCTCGGGATACAACTGACCACCAATCAAACGCAGCAGTGTTGTTTTACCAATTCCCGATGGTCCCATAATGGCCGTCACTTTGCCCTCAGGAACATGCAGATCAATATCATCAAAGATCATGCGTTCTCCCCGTGAAAAAGTGAGGTTGTTCACGGTGACTAAATCGTTGTTCGACATATCATCTCTTCTACTGTAGGAGCGTTGCAACTCACGGAATCATCAAGCAGATACTCATCGGAGTTGAATTCTACGTTTAATAAAGTAACGTCGGTACATTTATTAGGCTGCAATCATAAGCACATTGGCGTTGAATTTAAAGCACTGTTCAATTAAATAAAGTCGAGTATATCCCTGCAATTTCTCATGGTTTATGACCGAATTAGCACGAAGTGTTTAAATCCTAGACCAGAATTGCTCATTTAAATGAGTGAGATTTACATACATTTTCGTTACTAACCTTTAATTTATTCTTCGTTTATCTTCCATTTTAGGCCGCAAAAGGTCAAAATTAGCGGTTATTCATTTTACTTATTTAATACTTAGGAATTCTCATGCTCGAAGCCGTTGCGTTGCTTATAGTCGGTCTTGTTTTGCTTGTTTGGAGTGCAGATAAACTTGTTTTTGGCTCTGCAGCGATAGCCCGCAACGTCGGTATTTCCCCGCTTGTCATCGGCATGACAATCCTCGCGATGGGCTCATCCGCCCCTGAGATGATGGTATCTGCAACCGCTGCTTGGGATGGCAAAACAGATACAGCGGTGGGTAACGTATTAGGCTCAAACATAGCGAACATTGCGTTAATCCTAGGTATTACAGCGCTGATCAAGCCTTTGTCGATTAGCTCCGCCGTCATCCGCCGAGAACTTCCACTCATGATAGCCGTAACCGTACTCGCTGGTATTCTGCTTTGGAATAGCCATCTCGGTTTTTATGAGGGTGTCTTATTGTTTGTACTCTTTGGGGCATTTTTATTTGCTATGTTGCAAATCAGCCGCAAAGAGCAAAAATCAGGTGATGTTTTTCTTGATGACCAAGAGTCAGAGATCCCTGAAGGCGTCAGTAACCCTAAAGCAATCATGTGGGTGGTTATTGGCTTGATACTGCTTCCTTTGGCAGCCAGCATGCTGGTTGATAACGCGGTAATTATTGCTAAACACTTTGGTATGAGCGACCTTGTTATCGGTCTAACTATTATCGCCATTGGCACTAGCCTGCCTGAACTGGCCGCATCACTTGCGGGAGTTTTAAAGGGTGAAGACGACATGGCTGTCGGTAACATTATCGGTTCGAATGTGTTTAACATTCTGGCGGTAATGGGGATTCCTGGCATCATTAATCCATCGGTGCTCAGTGAGTACGCGATGGGACGTGACTTCTGGGTCATGTTAGGCGTTTCATTGTTACTTGTCGCGATGTGTTTGGGTAAATCACGCAGTATTAACCGTATTGAAGGTGCCATCTTGTTTGTGTGCTTCTTAGGTTACCAAGTGTACTTATTCGCAAACATGACCGCTTAATTACCACGATCAATAAGTAGAGATCTGATATGTCCAATCAATTTGATTTTCGCGCTGCTGCTAAACAAGTTCTTGATATCGAAGTTGCTGCTCTGCAAGAGCTAGATACCTACTTTGATGATCAATTTGAAAAAGCGTGTGAACTTATCCTTTCCAACAACGGCAAAGTTGTCGTTATGGGTATTGGCAAGTCAGGCCATATTGGTAACAAGATTGCCGCCACTCTGGCAAGCACTGGGACTTCGGCGTTTTTCGTTCATCCAGGCGAAGCCGCACATGGTGACTTGGGTATGATTAGCCCAGGTGACATTGTGCTGGCAATTTCTAACTCTGGTGAATCAAACGAAATTCTGTCTCTATTTCCAGTATTAAAGCGCCTGAATATTAAGATCATCAGCATGACAGGTAAGCCAGAATCAAATATGGCCAAGCTGTCTGACTTACACCTGCAAATTACGGTACCTCAAGAAGCTTGTCCGTTAGGCCTGGCGCCAACTAGCAGTACGACTGCCACATTAGTGATGGGAGATGCATTAGCCGTAGCTCTGCTTCAAGCTCGTGGTTTTTCTGCCGAAGATTTTGCCCTATCTCACCCAGGTGGTGCACTGGGGAGAAAACTGCTACTTAAGTTGTCTGATATTATGCACTTTGGAGAAGCGTTACCTAAAGTTTCTCCTGACGCATTAATTCGCGATGCCCTGCTTGAAATTTCAGAAAAGGGGTTAGGCATGACAGCCATCGTCGATGAGCACGATGCTATGCTTGGTATATTCACCGATGGTGATTTACGTCGTACCTTAGACAAGCGTATCGATATTCATACGACGGCAATTGGCGAGGTCATGACGACAAACCCAACCACAGCACACCCTGATATGCTGGCGGTTGAAGGTTTGAACTTGATGCAGAATAAAAACATTAACGCTCTGATTTTATGTAAAGACGAAAAAATTGTGGGTGCACTGAACATGCACGATTTACTAAAAGCTGGCGTGATGTAATATCAGCACAAACATTTAAATCATTTATTAGACGAATAAAGGCAATGGTCAGGGAAGTACTGAGCTAAACGATAGGCCTTCATTATATGAGTTTTACTCGCCTTATTTATTTGCTCTTGATCTTCGTTGTAGCGTGGTGCGGTTATTACCTACTAACCCCTAAAGGCAACGACGCAATTCAAGTAGCACCAGATTCTGAACTGCCCATGTTCAGTGGTTCTGGATTAGAAAATATCACCTACGGTGAAGATGGTGTCCGCAGTTACATCATTCGCTCCACTAACTTAGACCATTATGCTAAGAGTGGAGATACTATTTTTAATAACCCGACTTTGATGGTTTACCGTGAAGGAAGCGTCATTGAATGGAAGGTGACTGCCACAAGAGCAGTGTTAGATGAAGACCAAGTTTTGACTTTATATGACAAAGTCTTAATGCAAAATCTTCTGCCTGGTGCGAGTTTTGATACCATGGCAACAGACAAATTGGTCATTAATCTAACCAATCGTGATTTTAAAGCTGACCAACAAGTAATGTTGGTTGGACCACAATTTGAAACTACTGGAGGCGCAATGCAAGGTAACCTAAAACAGCATACTGCGACTCTGACAGATGAAGTTCAAGGTCGATATGAAACCGTTACACCTTAGCCTACTGGCACTGGTATTGGCGGCGCCTCAAGCGCTGGCACTCAAGTCGGATACTCAACAGCCGGTTTACATAAACTCTGACACCCAACAGGTGGATATGAAGAGTAACCAGGTTGTTTTTGAAGGCGATGTATCTCTTAAGCAAGGGAGCATCAATATCGATGCTGATAGAATCGTGGTAACTCGCGATCCTAAAACCGAAGCAATTAAACAGATTCAAGCATTTGGTAAACCTGCGAAGTTTTCTCAGCTGATGGACGATGGTAAAACACTTAGTGGTCAAGCTACGGAGCTGGATTACCGTATTTCTACAGACGAACTGACCATGAAAGGTCAAGCGCAGCTGGCGCAAGACAACAACACCATCAAAGGTTCTTCGATTCGTTACCAAATTGGTAAACAAAAGCTAGTCGCAGATAGCTCTAAGGAAGAGCGCGTTACGACCATTTTGCAACCCAATCAGATAGAGAACTAATATGGCAGTACTGAGTGCGAAAAACTTGGCGAAAAGCTACAAAAAACGCAAAGTCGTCACTGATGTTAGCTTAGAAGTTGAATCTGGTCAGATTGTTGGGCTACTCGGTCCAAACGGCGCGGGTAAAACCACCTCGTTTTACATGATTGTCGGTTTGGTACCTCGCGATGAAGGCACCATTACCATTGACGACAATGACATCAGTATTTTGCCGATGCATAGCCGTTCACGACTTGGCATTGGCTATCTTCCGCAAGAAGCGTCGATTTTCCGTAAGCTTTCAGTAGAAGATAACATCATGGCCGTACTTGAAACTCGTCAAGAAATGACGAGGGAAGAGCGCCAAGATAAACTGGAAGATTTGTTGGAAGAATTCCACATCCAGCACATCAGAACCAGTGCTGGTATGGCACTATCAGGGGGTGAGCGACGCAGGGTGGAAATCGCTCGAGCTTTAGCGGCCAACCCTCAGTTCATTTTATTGGATGAACCTTTCGCTGGTGTTGACCCAATTTCGGTTAATGACATCAAGAAAATCATTGAGCATCTGCGCGATCGTGGTCTCGGAGTGTTAATCACTGACCATAATGTACGTGAAACACTGGACGTATGTGAAAAAGCCTATATCGTGAGCCAAGGGCACCTAATTGCATCGGGAACTCCGGCAGAAGTTCTCAATAATGAACAGGTGAAACAAGTTTATCTCGGCGAACAATTCCGTCTATGATTATATTAGGAACGGTAAGATTCTGAGCATTACAAGGTAAGTAACACTGAATGAAACCTTCATTACAACTCAAGCTAGGTCAGCAGTTAGCCATGACGCCACAGTTGCAGCAAGCGATTCGCTTATTGCAATTGTCGACACTCGATCTTCAACAAGAAATCCAAGAAGCGTTGGACTCAAACCCATTATTGGAAGTTGAAGAAGGCCAAGACGAGCCTCTAGCAAACGGTGAAGATAAGTCAGCGGTCGAGGCTGCTGATAGCAACAGTGCTAGCGAACCAACAGAAATTGACGTTCCAGATAGCTCCGATGTGATAGAGAAATCAGAAATTAGCTCTGAACTTGAAATCGACACGACTTGGGATGACGTCTACAGCGCGAATACTGGTAGCACTGGCTTAGCTCTTGATGATGATATGCCCGTCTACCAAGGCGAAACCACTGAATCATTACATGATTACCTCATGTGGCAGCTTGACCTAACACCATTCAGTGAAACCGACCGCACGATTGCATTAGCGATTATTGACGCTGTTGACGACTACGGCTATTTAACTTTGTCGCCTGAAGAGATTCATGAGAGCTTCGATAATGAAGAGATAGAGTTAGACGAAGTAGAAGCCGTTCGTAAACGCATTCAACAATTCGATCCTCTTGGCGTTGCATCACGTAACTTACAAGAATGTTTGTTACTGCAATTAACGACCTTCCCGGAAGACACACCGTGGCTTGCTGAAGCCAAAATGATACTTGCGGATCACATTGATCACCTAGGCAACCGAGACTACAAGCTCGTCATCAAAGAGACTAAGCTGAAAGAAGCCGATCTTCGTGAAGTCTTAAAGCTTATCCAACAGTTAGATCCTCGTCCAGGTAGTCGCATCACTCCTGATGATACCGAGTACGTAATTCCAGACGTATCCGTTTTTAAAGACAATGGCAAATGGACCGTTTCTATAAACCCGGATAGCGTGCCAAAATTAAAAGTAAATCAACAATATGCTCAATTAGGCAAAGGTAATAGCGCGGATAGCCAGTACATCCGCAGCAATTTGCAAGAGGCAAAATGGTTAATTAAGAGCTTAGAGAGTAGAAACGAGACGCTACTCAAAGTTGCAAGATGTATTGTTGAACATCAACAAGATTTCTTCGAGTATGGTGAGGAAGCCATGAAGCCAATGGTACTCAATGATGTCGCTTTGGCTGTGGACATGCATGAATCCACGATTTCTCGTGTAACAACGCAAAAATTTATGCATACACCACGTGGTATTTTTGAATTGAAGTACTTCTTCTCTAGCCATGTTAGTACTGACAATGGCGGAGAATGTTCGTCAACAGCAATTCGTGCACTCATTAAAAAACTGGTCGCAGCAGAGAATACTGCCAAACCACTGAGTGATAGCAAGATTGCTGCTCTTCTGGCTGACCAAGGGATTCAGGTCGCAAGACGTACGATAGCCAAATATCGCGAATCCTTGGGAATTGCCCCTTCAAGTCAGCGTAAACGCCTATTATAAGGCACTAACTGAAAAGGAAAGTCTATGCAAATCAATATTCAAGGCCATCACGTTGATCTTACCGATTCAATGCAAGACTATGTAAATTCTAAGTTTCAGAAGCTCGAAAGGTTCTTCGACCATATCAATCAAGTGCATGTTGTACTAAAAGTTGAAAAAATTACTCAAATCGCGGAAGCTACGCTTCACATAAATCAAGGCGAAATCCACGCATCAGCCGATGACGAAAATATGTATGCCGCGATCGATTCGCTGGTAGATAAATTGGTTCGCCAACTTAATAAGCACAAAGAAAAACTAAACAGTCATTAATCATGCAACTGAGCGAAATACTGTCATTGGACTGCACCAAAAGTGCGGTCCACTGCACGAGTAAAAAACGCGCCCTTGAAATGATCAGCCGTATCGTGGCTGATCAAACGGGCCAAGATTCTACCGAGCTGTTCGAATGCATGCTCAATAGAGAAAAAATGGGCAGTACCGGTATCGGAAACGGTATTGCGATCCCTCACGCGAGAATGCAATCAAGCGACAAGGCCATTGCTGTCTTACTGCAATGTGATGAAGCAATCGAATTTGATGCGATTGACAATCGACCTGTCGATCTTCTTTTTGCGCTCCTTGTACCAGAAGAACAGTGCAAAGAGCACCTCAAGACTCTATCCTCTATGGCAGAACGTCTGAGCGATAAGCAAGTATTAAAACTACTGCGTAATGCTCAGAGTGATGAAGAACTTTACGACATCATGATTCACCAATAAGCAGGACTAACTCCATGCGACTAATCGTTGTTAGCGGGCACTCAGGTGCCGGTAAAAGTATTGCGCTTCGTGTACTGGAAGACTTAGGTTACTACTGTGTTGATAACCTGCCAGTTAACTTGCTGGACGCATTTGTTCATTCTGTTGCTGACAGCAAACAGAATGTTGCAGTCAGTATTGATATTCGTAATATTCCTAAAAAGCTAAAAGAACTGACGAGTACACTAGAACAGTTAAAAACTGAGCTTGATGTGACCGTGCTTTTCTTGGACGCTAATAAAGAAACGCTACTCAAACGCTACAGCGAAACACGCCGAATTCACCCGTTATCTTTAGGTGGCACCTCCCTCTCGCTCGATCAAGCCATCGAGCGTGAGAAGCAAATTTTGACGCCACTCAAAGCGCATGCAGATCTGGTCCTAAATAGTAGTGGGCAGTCTTTGCATGAATTGAGTGAAACCGTGCGTATGCGCGTTGAAGGCAGAGATCGCAAAGGGCTCGTTATGGTATTTGAGTCTTTTGGTTTTAAATACGGCCTGCCTTCCGATGCCGATTACGTATTCGACGTTCGCTTCTTACCTAACCCACATTGGGAACCAGCACTACGCCCGCTTACAGGTCTGGATGCTCCTATCGCCGCATTTTTAGAGCAACACCAATCGGTGTTAAGTTTGAAATATCAAATTGAAAGCTTTATAGAGAATTGGTTACCTCTGCTTGAGAAAAACAACCGCAGCTACCTGACCGTTGCAATCGGTTGTACTGGTGGTAAGCACCGCTCGGTCTACTTAACTCAGCAAATCGGTGAATACTTCGCCAACAAAGGACACCAAGTACAAATTCGCCATACCTCACTAGAGAAAAACGCTAAGGAATAACCGTGGAGTTAAGTCGTAAAGTATTGATTCAAAACCGCCTTGGCTTACATGCTCGTGCAGCAGTCAAACTGGTCGAACTGGCACAGAGCTTTGAAGCGGTCATCACCATCGACAATGAAGAAGACAAAACCGCCACAGCAGACAGCGTAATGGGCCTGTTAATGCTAGAGTCCGCTCAAGGGCAATACGTTACGATCCACGCAACGGGTGGGCAAGCGGAAGAAGCACTGGATGCCGTTTGCCACTTGATCGAAGATAAATTTGATGAAGGCGAGTAGTTTACTCGCTTTTTCTTACCTCCCATTATCTTTCTCTTCCCTGACCTAATAAATAAATTTGCTTAGTATCATAAGTTGTTATTAAAAGGCGCCTAGAATTAAGTTATTATTCAACGCATTGTAAATATCAGGAATTGGGAGGAATGAATGGCAGAGCAAATTGAATTCGACCAAGCTCACCAAGCCCTCCAAGAAGTCACAGAAGCGCTAGAAAATGGCCGCTTCGTCCATGTTCGTCGTCAATTACAGGACATGGAACCTGAGGATATCGCTCACCTTTTAGAAGCCTCCCCACGTAAGAGCCGTGAAGTTCTTTGGCAACTCACCGACCCTGAAGATTATGGTGAAATCCTTGACGAGCTGAACGAAGACGTCAAAGACAGCCTCGTATCCAAAATGGCACCAGAAGCGCTTGCAGAAGCGACAGAAGGCATGGATACCGATGACGTGGCTTACGTACTGCGTAGCTTGCCTGACAACCTGTCACGCGAAGTCCTGTCGCAAATGGACTCCTCTGACCGTCTACGGGTCGAAACTGCCCTATCCTACCCAGAAGACACCGCGGGTGGACTGATGAACACCGACGTCATCACAATTCGTGGTGACGTAGATGTGGACGTAGTTTTGCGTTATCTACGTATGAAAGGCGAGCTTCCAGAAGCTACGGATGCCCTGTATGTGATCGATGAAGAGAGTAAGCTCATCGGTGAACTGCCGATCACGACGCTTATTACCACTCAGCCAGACGTAAAAATCATTGATGTAATGGAAGACGCGGACGAGGCCATCACCGTCGATACTAGCGACTCAGATGTTGCGAGTCTGTTCGAACGCCGTAATTGGGTATCTGCACCTGTTGTTGATGAAAACTTGCATTTGGTCGGTCGTATCACCATCGATGACGTGGTTGACGTTATTCGTGAAGACGCGGAACACTCGATGATGAGTATGGCGGGTATGGACGATGACGAAGATACTTTCGCGCCTGTTGTAAAATCAGCTCGCAAACGCAGTATCTGGCTTGGCGCTAACGTATTAGCCGCCCTTGCTGCTGCTTCCGTTTCTAATATGTTTGAGGCCACATTAGATCAAATGGCGGCCATTGCGGTATTGATGACGATTGTTCCGTCCATGGGTGGTGTCGCTGGTAACCAAACCGTCGCACTAGTGATTCGTGGTCTTGCTCTTGGTCATATCGGTGACTCAAACAAACGCGAACTGTTAATGAAAGAAGCCTCGATCGGCTTACTCAACGGTATCATGTGGGCGCTGATTATTGGTGGTATTGTTGTTGCTTGGAAAGGTAACTGGATGCTCGGAGGAATCATTTCCGCCGCCATGCTGACCAACTTATTGGTCGCAGGTATTGCAGGAGTAACGATTCCAATCCTATTGAAAAAAATGAACATCGATCCTGCTTTAGCTGGTGGTATGGCATTAACAACGGTGACGGATGTGATTGGTTTATCTGTCTTCTTAGGGCTTGCCACAATACTGATTACCTAACAGAAAAAGCCTGATGAACACATCAGGCTTTTTTGATTCTGAATTGCTAGAAAAGCTTATTCACCCGCCACTTTCATGGTATCCAGTAGGATAGAGCCCGTTTGGATTTGTGAGCGCGTTTCAATATCACTACCAACCGCCACAATCTTGGTGAACATGTCTTTTAGATTACCTGCGATGGTAATTTCTGATACTGGGTATTGGATCTCGCCATTCTCAACCCAGAAGCCTGCGGCACCGCGAGAGTAATCACCCGTTACCACGTTCACACCTTGTCCCATGACTTCTGTCACTAGAAGACCAGTACCGAGCTCTTTAAGCATTTGTTCGAAGTTTTGGCCTGTCGACTTCACGTACCAGTTATGAATCCCACCAGCGTGACCTGTCGGCGTCATCTTCATTTTACGTGCGGCATAACTGGTTAACAGATAAGTTGCTAGCACACCGTCGGTAATGATCTCACGGTCTTGAGTGTACACACCTTCACTATCGAATGGACTTGATGCCAAACCACGCAATACATGCGGACGTTCTGAGATATTGAACCATTCAGGAAGCACTTGTTTGCCTAGATGGTCAAGTAAGAAAGAAGATTTTCGGTACAAGTTACCACCGCTGATCGCCATAACGAGATGGCCAATCAAGCCTGTCGCAACATCAGCCGCAAACATGATTGGGTATTGACCTGTTTTTAGACGCTGCGCATCTAAGCGGTTAACCGTATTCTCTGCCGCCTTACGACCCACCGTTTCTGGGGTCCATAAGTCATCACGATGACGTGCCACGGTGTAGCTGTAATCACGTTCCATCTCGCCGTTTTGACCAACGCCAATTACACAACAGCTAGTACTATGGCGGCTAGACGCATAACTAGCTAATAAGCCATGGCTATTGCCATACACTTTCACGCCGTAATGACTATCATAACTCGCGCCATCACTTTGCTTGATTGCATTGTTATAACTTAGCGCCTCTTTTTCTGCTGCAATCGCCACATTGGCAGCATAGTCTGGATCGGGTGCGTCTGGGTGGAAAAGATCAAGCTCAGGAATCTCTTGCACCATGTATTCTTTTGCTGCAGGGCCTGCAAATGGGTCTTCAGATGTGTAATGTGCAATATCTAGCGCCGCTATAACGGTTTGCTCGATTGCAGCTTCACTTAAATCAGACGTGGAAGCACTGCCTTTGCGTTGACCTCGGTAAACGGTAATGCCCAGCGCACCATCGCTGTTGAACTCGACATTTTCTACTTCACCCATACGAGTTGAAACACTTAAACCAGTGCTTTTAGTAATTGCGACTTCGGCGGCGTCAGATTTTGCCGATGCAAGCTTTAAAGCTCTTGCGACGGCTTGCTCTAGCTCGGTTCGTTGCTCAGCAACCTGCTGTTTAATATCCATTGTCTTTCACATCTTGTCTTTGATGAACAATAGGATAACAAGAATTTCGCTTTCTCCCCATGATTCTTGTTAAAATAGTCATAATATTAATCAAAACACAGGCAACTGAAATGGCACGTAAGAATCAAAAAGCGCCATGGGAACCAGAAGAAGAGATCATCTGGGTAAGTAAATCCGAGATGAAGCGAGACATGGAAGAACTGCAAAAGCTAGGTGAGGAGCTTGTCGGCCTCAAACCTTCAGTTCTAGAAAAGTTTCCATTGAGCGAAGATTTGCGAGAAGCAATTGCTGACGCGCAACGCTTTAAAAATGAAGCGCGTCGTCGCCAATTACAACGTATTGGTAAATTGATGCGTTACGAAGATCCAGAGCCAATCCAAGCCGCACTGGATAAAATTCGTAATAAGCACTCTCAATTAACGGCGGTATTCCACAAACTCGAAGCGTTGCGTGATCGCGTAGTGGAAGAAGGTGACAAAGCCATTGATGACGTAATGGAAATGTACCCAGAAGCGGATCGTCAGCGTCTACGCCAACTTGCTCGCCAAGCAGCGAAAGAGAAAAAAGCTGGGAAACCAGCAAAAGCGTACCGCGAAATCTTTCAGATCCTTAAAGGTCTAAACGAAGAAGAGTTTTAATTCGACGGCTCAAGCAATGAGCATTCGATTTAAACGCAAAAAGCAGACGTCAATGTCTGCTTTTTTATCTTTGGTTTTACAGTCAGCGCTACACTAAGCGATTAACGCGGTCTCCGCGCTCGAAAGCGTTAATGTTCTCAATCAGGATTTCCGCTAAACGTTGGATAGATGAGTCGCTGCCCCATGCAACATGCGGTGTCAGTAACAAATTAGGTAAACTCATATTGGCAATCAGCGGATTGCTCTCATCAGCTGGTTCTTGTGTAAAAACATCAAAACCAGCCGCTGCAATTTCTTGCTGTTTTAAGGCATCCACCAGCGCGCTCTCATCCACCAAACCTCCACGCCCTGTATTAATCAAAATGGCGTTGGACTTCATTTGTTGCAACTCAGCTTGACCAATTAAATTCTGAGTATGATCGTTAAGCGGGCAATGCAAAGTCAGCGCATCGGAGCGTTTTAATACTTCCTCAAACGACACATAACCAGGCCGACATTCTGCCGCCCCTTTACGCTCAGAAAACAAGACGGTCATTCCTAACGCTTTAGCCAGATTCGCCGTCGCTTGCCCTAGCGCCCCACTACCAACAACACCTAACGTGCTACCACCAATATCCCCGATTGGGTGAGTAAAAAAACAAAACTGCTGGTTACGCTGCCACTCACCTGCGGCAATATCTTGGTGGTACCCAAATAAATTCCGTCTTAAAGCGAATAACATTGCCATCACGTGCTCGGGCACCGAACGCGTCGCGTAACCACGTACATTAGCAACCGCAATATCATGATTAGCACAGTAGTTCACATCGACGTTGTTAAATCCAGTTGCGGCAACCGCGATCATCCGTAATTTTGGTAGCTGCTCTAATACATGTTGGTCAAGCAGGACTTTATTGCTAATCACGATATCGGCATCTGCTAACCTTTCTATTACCTGCCCAGGCGCAGTTAGGTCGTACTCACGCCAGTGGTGCGGAAAGCCAGGTCGTGGGATCTCAATATGTTCTGGGATGGTCGCTCGGTCTAAAAATACGATGCTTGGCAAAGACATAACAACTCCTTGTTCACGGCTGAAAGACAGGATACATCAACCACAGTAACGAAATAGCCAAAAATAGAGAACTAGAAAGAACCGCTGTTGAGTGCAATTGGCATTAAGGGTGTGGCAACGTTTTATAATCAGGCAATGTACGCTCTGGCGAAAAATAGTTAAAGATCATCGCCTCGGCTTCAGGATAAAAGTCACAGGGTACAAAAATACTGCTCAACTGTTCTGTGACTGGGTGATAAAAACTTAACTCCGCAGCGTGCAACTCTAAACGCTCTGAAAACTGATACGCCTCTTCAGTTGCATAAAACTCATCACCAATAATCGCATGACCAATCGCCATCAAATGCACGCGTAACTGATGCGATCGACCAGTAATGGGCAGTAGTCGCACAACGGTCGTATGGGTGCCATCAGGGTGAACTTCACGCTTCACTACTTGGAATAAAGTTTGAGATGGTTTGCCGTCGTCAAAACATACTTTTTGTCGTGGACGATTTGGCCAATCACAAATTAATGGAAGATCAATATTCCCTTCTTGCGGCTCAACATGCCCCCAAACACGTGCGTAATACACCTTGTGAGTGAGGCGATATTGGAACTGCTTTTTTAATGCTCGCTCCGCGGGTTTGTTTTTCGCCAGCAACATCAACCCTGATGTCGACATATCCAAGCGATGCACAACTTGAATTTCTGGATGCAACTCTTTGAGGCGGATCCACATGCTGTCGTAATGCTCTGCAAGGCGACCAGGGACAGACAGCAGCCCTGATGGCTTATTCACTGCCAGAATGTCGTCATCCTCAAAAACGATATCAACCCAAGGGTCGGTGGGAGGGGTATATTCAAGCATTGCCATGGGAGATCTCTACAAAATAAAAACGCCGCGATTATATACCCAAATAGCACCCAGATGCAGGATTCTGAAGAAAAGTTCAACCCAATAAAACAAAGTCAATCCTTTAGCATAAAAACTAAAAATAGCACGTTGTAAATTTAGTTTGACAACAAGACGCATAACTGAATAGAGTGCTAGATGCACACAGCATGATATTCGCAAAGAATACTTAAAATAAATACACCAAAACACAGCATTTAAAAGACATTACCGTTGCGCAGTATAGGGCGATCGCTCAGCTTGTCATGTACTGCGGTATGTATCTCTTTAGAAAGATACATAAGATAAAAAGGACAATAAGCAATGGACTCCGCCGTTATAGATAAACCCCAATCCAAACTTTCCTTATTTTTTCGTTCGCTAGGCCCCGGCATATTAATGGCATCTGCTGCGGTCGGTGGTTCTCACCTCGTGGCATCAACCAAGGCTGGTGCGATTTATGGTTGGCAATTGGCTGCACTGATTCTGCTCGTAAACCTGTTTAAATACCCTTTTTTCCGAGCGGGCGTACAGTACACCATGGGGACAGGGCTCACCTTGGTTGAGGGCTACGCGAAATTAGGTCGGCCTTATCTATGGCTATTTCTATTTCTGAGCGTGGTATCGGCCGTCATCAATACCGCCGCTTTGTTGATGTTTAGCGCTAGCTTGCTGGGCTACTTCATTCCGTTTTCACTATCAATGGCATCACTCAGCATCATTGTGATTGTCACCTGCCTGATCATATTATTTGCTGGCCATTACAAAGCGCTCGATACGCTATCTAAAGTGATAATGTCGGTGTTAACCATCGCGACTTTACTCGCTGTTTCTATCGCCGTTGGTAACCCTGTTGAGCAAGTAGCCAACTTCGAGCCGCCATCACCTTGGTCTATTGCGGCTATTGGTTTTATCGTCGTGACAATGGGGTGGATGCCTGCACCGATAGAGATCTCCTGTTTAACCTCAGCGTGGCTAAAACGCCAATCAAGCCAGCAAGAAGTAACATACCGCTCTGCTCTATTTGACTTTAATGTCGGTTATATTGGCACGGCGTTTCTTGCCATTATCTTTGTATCGCTAGGCTCTTTGATGCTTTATGGTTCTGGCGTTGCGCTTGAAAGCTCTGGCGTTGGCTTCTCCCACCAATTGGTTGGCTTATATGCGGCAACGATTGGCGAATGGTCTCGTTACTTGATCGCGGTAATTGCGTTTTTCTGTATCTTTGGCAGCACGATTACCGTTATTGATGGCTATTCGCGCGTTATTTCGGATTCTCAACGCTTACTGCGCTCGCAACCAGACACTAACCCTAAAACCACTTCAGCGATCATGCTGGTAGTCTCCTTACTTGCATTGGGTATTGTGGTTTTCTGGGCTTCTGCGTTATTGCCTATGCTGAACTTTGCGATGATCCTCGCCTTTATGACCACGCCATTCTTTGCTCTGCTAAATTACACATTAGTGAGCAAAACCAAGTTACCTGAGCCTTTGGCTGTTGGACCTAAACTAAAGTGGTTGTCGATTGCAGGCCTGATTTACTTGTTTGGCTTCTTGGCTGTGTTTATTTGGTGGAAGTGGTTGATGTAAATGAGATAGCTATCAGTGATTAATGCATTCCGCATAAAGAAACTAAACCGTAAATAAAGAAAAAGGTCTTCAACTGAAGACCTTTTTTAATGAGCAATAAATACTTACTTAGTTGTGGCTCACCACAATCAAACGCAGCGAGTCGAGCTGAACCTGAGCTTGGTTGATGTAACCAGTGAGCTCTTTAATTTGTGCGTCGATAGCTTCAATTTCTTCGTCACGAATATTTGGGTTCACCGCTTTCAGTGCTTGCAAACGCTCAAGCTCTGCATTCAAACTGTGCTGCATATCTTGATGAGCTTGCTTGCGTACTTCTTCGACCTTCTCTTCAATAAGAACATCACCAGCTTCAATTAAGCGGTGTACGTCTTTCTGTACCGACGTAACCAACTTGCTACCTAAGTGACGGTTTACAGGGCTGAGCTGGCGGTTAAAGCTTTCAAACTCCACTTGAGCAGACAAATCATTACCACGCGAGTCCATCATTAAACGGATTGGCGTTTTCGGTAAGAAGCGCGCGATACCACTGCGTTTTGGAGCTTGCGCATCTACCGCGTAAATCAACTCAAGAAGAATAGTCCCGACTGGTAACGCTTTGTTTTTCAATAGAGATACCGCAGACGTCCCCACCCCTTCACTCATAAGAAGATCGATACCACCCTGGATCATTGGGTGTTCCCAACTGATAAAGTGCATATCTTCACGAGATAACGCTGTATCACGATCAAACGTGATCGTCGCTCCTTCGTATGGCAGACCTGGGTAGCTTGGCACCATCATGTGCTCAGATGGGGTCACAATCAGGGCGTTTTCACCTTTATCGTCTTGATTCAAGCCAATCGTGTCAAAAAGAGAAAGTGCGAAGGTGACCAGATTGGTATCGCCGTCGGTTGATTCAATTTTCTCAACGATTTGTTGTGCTTTTTCCCCGCCATTTGAATGCATTTCTAATAGGCGATCACGGCCTTGCTCCAATTGGGATTTCAGCTCTTTATTCATTTTTGCTGACGCTTCAATGATCTCATCTAGCGTGCTGGTATCACCAGAGGCAAGAATTTCAATCAGATCATCGGAGTACTTATCGTAAACAGCACGGCCTGTTGGGCAGGTTTCCGCAAAAGCGTTCAGGCCTTCATCGAACCAACGTGCTAAGATCGCTTGCGATGTGCCTTTCAGGTAAGGAACATGAATGTCGATATCGCGATTTTGACCGATACGGTCCAAACGACCAATACGTTGCTCAAGCAAGTCTGGGTTGAATGGCAAGTCGAACATGACAAGTTGGTTGGCAAACTGGAAGTTACGACCTTCAGAGCCGATTTCGCTACAGATAAGAACTTGTGCTCCACCTTCTTCTTGCGCAAAGTAAGCCGCCGCTTTGTCACGTTCAAGAATCGACATACCTTCGTGGAAAACGGTGGCGCGGATACCTTCACGCTCACGCAGTGCTTGCTCCAATTGCAGTGCGGTACTCGCACGAGAAGCAATCACGAGGATTTTCTCGCTACGCTTCTCTTTTACTTTTTCAAGCAACCAATTCACACGCGAGTCAAACTGCCACCAGCTCGCGTCATCGCCTTCAAATTCTTGGAAAATTTCTTCCGGGTAAAGGTTCTTCATCGCACGTGCTTCAGAACTCATCTTACCGCCAATCATCCCAGCAACACGCATTGATGTAGTGTATTGCGGTGGAATATCCATTGGCATCAGATGCACGTTACGCGTAGGGAAGCCTTTGATGGCCGCGCGCGTGTTACGGAACAGAACACGCCCTGTACCATGACGATCCATCAAGTTATCGATCAGCTCTTGGCGTGCCGACGCTTTAGCTTCTTCGTCCGCTTCACTTTCGATAATGCGGAAAAGTGGTTCTACGTCTTGTTCAGACAACAACTCAGTGATCTGGTTTTTTGCTTCATTAGGTAGCTTTTCACCGGAAAAGAGTGAAGTAATCGCATCTGCTACGGGCGCGTATTGCTCTTCTTCCTCAACGAATGCTTCGTAATCATAGAAGCGGTCTGGATCCAACAAACGCAGACGAGCAAAGTGACTCTCACGACCAAGCTGCTCTGGCGTTGCAGTCAGTAGCAACACACCTGGAGTACGTTCAGCCAAGCCTTCTACCACTTGGTATTCACGGCTCGGTTTATCTTGGCTCCATTCAAGGTGATGCGCTTCATCGACAACCAGTAGGTCCCATTCACCTTCCAGTGCTTGTTCAAAACGCTTGCGGCTCTTGCGTAGGAAATCCAAAGAACACAGCACATATTGCTGAGTATCAAATGGGTTTTCTGCATCCGCAAAAGCTTCGATACAGCGCTCTTCGTCAAAGATAGAGAAATGCAGATTGAAACGACGCATCATCTCAACCAGCCATTGATGCTGCAGTGTTTCAGGCACCACAATCAAAATGCGTTCGGCACGACCAGACAGAACTTGTTGGTGAATGATCATACCCGCTTCAATGGTTTTACCCAAACCTACCTCATCCGCCAACAAGACGCGTGGCGCGTGACGACGGCCAACTTCGTGCGCGATGTAAAGCTGATGAGGGATCAAACCTGCACGCATACCACATAGGCCACGCATTGGGCTCTTATGCTGCTCAAACTGGTTGGTTAGCGCACGGTAACGCAGAACAAAGTTGTCCATACGGTCGATTTGACCGGCGTACAACTTATCTTGAGGTTTGTTAAAACGAATTTGGTTGCTAAGAAAAATCTCACGCAGAACAACAGCGGTTTCTTGCGTGTCTTCACGAGTACCGAAATAGGTGTAAAGACCTTCATCTTCCAGTACTTCTTCTACTTTTAGAGACCAACCTTCTTGGCAATCGATGACATCCCCAACATTAAAGGTGACTCGGGTAACAGGTGCATCATTACGTGCGTAAACTCGGTTTTCCTCTGACGCTGCAAACATCAATGTCACAGTACGAGCATCCATTGCTACAACGGTACCTAAACCTAAATCGCTTTCCGTATCGCTAATCCAGCGCTGCCCCAAAGCAAATGTCATGAATTGACTACCTCGTTATTAGTTCTTGATTCGTATTTCTTGTTGGTCTACTCATGCCCGTGGGCATGGATAATAGTTTAGATCTGATTCTGGCTTCTGCTATGCCGATAGCATTCGTCATTCCAGTATGAACTGAGTATTTTTTAAGCCAGCTCAACATGATAAATCGGACGTAGCCTATACGCAGAAAAAGGTCGCTAATCTTACTTGAAGCTGTGATTTAGGTCACGCCGAAACCGCACCAAGCAGAAACTTTTTTTCCCAAACTCTAAATGCAATCAAATTGTAAAATACTCATGCCAATTATTAAGTTGTAGAACGTAAATATTACGTATACTTCTAATGAGGGGCGTTTAAAACCATTGCATATGATTTAAGCGCGTTAGTACACGATTAGGATCAACACGGGTTTGCAGTAAGTTGTCTTGCTACTCGGTTGCACACTAGCCGACATCAGCCCGACAACCTCTATTGCAAGCAATCAGAGTTAGGTCACTTCACACCTATTTGGAAACGACCTAACAACTCGCATGCAGAGCCGTACTACGGCAAGGAGACGCTATGGGCGATACCGATCGGAAACTGTTTGTACTCGATACCAACATTCTTCTTCATGAACCCTTTGCCATCTTCTCTTTCCAAGAACACGATGTCGTTATCCCCATGACCGTGTTGGAAGAACTCGACCGAATCAAAGACAGTAAGCGCGACGTTGCAAGAGATGCGCGCGTGGCTATTCGCACCTTGGAAGATTTGTTTAAAGAAGCAACGCCAGATGAAATCTCTGAAGGCATTCCTGTTTCTAAAGACAACCCCGACCAAGGTACTATTTCCATTTTGGCGGATTTTGAACTGCAGGAAACCGTCAAAGCCTTCGCCGACAAAGCCGGTGACAACCGTATTCTCAACGCGGTGCTTTATCTGCAAAATAAACGTGCACCACGTGAAGTGGTACTGATCACGAAAGACATCAACATGCGTCTGCGAGCCAAAGGGGCTGGTGTACGCTTTGTTGAGGACTATAGAACCGACCAACTGATTGACGACATTCAATACCTAACCAAAGGCTTTCAATTGCGTGAAGGTGATTTCTGGAGCGGTATTGAGGAAGTAGAAAGCTATGCACTGGGCGGAAAAACTTACCACAAACTCAGTCGCGAACCCTTCGACCCAACCTTTATCAACCAATACGTTATTGATGAAGACAGTGACTTTGCTGGTCGCGTAGAAACCATCAATGAAGACAAGCTAACGCTTCTCGACCTGAGCCGCGAACGTCTAATGCATCGTAAGGCTTGGGACATCACACCTAAAAATATCTACCAGGGAATGGCGTTAGATGCCTTACTCGATCCAGAAATTGACTTGGTGATTCTAACGGGTGCGGCGGGTAGTGGTAAGACATTACTGGCAATGGCAGCAGCATTGGAGCAAACTATTGAAAAAAGCATGTTCGATAAAATTATCGTAACACGTAACACGCCAGATATCGGTGAATCCATCGGCTTCTTACCCGGCTCCGAAGAGGAGAAAATGATGCCGTGGTTAGCGGCGGTGACCGATACCTTGGAAGCGCTACATAAACACGATCACTGCACTGAAGGCTCATTGAAGTACATCTGCGATAAAGCCAACATTCAATTTAAATCGATCAACTTTATGCGTGGCCGTTCAATTCAAAATGCGTTTGTACTGCTTGATGAGTGTCAAAACCTCACTGCATCACAAATCAAAACCATCATTACCCGCTGTGGTGAAGGAACCAAAATCGTCTGCTCCGGTAACTTGGCGCAGATTGACTCCCATTACCTCACCCCAGTGACCTCTGGTTTGACCTACATGGTTGAACGCTTCAAGAACTTTGAAGGCAGCGCGAATATTCACCTCAACGGCGTGGTTCGTAGCCGCTTGGCGGAATTTGCTGAAGAAAACCTGTAATTGACACCGACTCACAAAGTAAAAGAGCGCTCTAATGAGCGCTCTTTTTATAACGATTCAACTGAGTTACTCAGTGCCACCTACTGTCAGTGAGTCCAGTTTCAAGGTCGGCTGACCAACCCCAACTGGCACACTTTGACCTGCTTTACCACATACGCCAACGCCCTTGTCGATACTTAGGTCGTTACCGACCATAGAGACTTGCTGCATTGCTTCGATACCTGATCCAATCAACGTCGCACCTTTAACAGGGCGCGTAATTTTACCGTTTTCAATCAAGTATGCTTCGGATGCAGAGAACACAAACTTACCCGAAGTAATGTCCACCTGACCGCCACCAAAGTTTGGCGCATACAACCCTTTCTCGACCGTCGAGATTATTTCTTCTGGCGTATGTTCACCTGGTAGCATGTAGGTGTTGGTCATACGCGGCATTGGTAAATGTGCATAAGACTCACGACGACCGTTACCTGTTGGGTTCACACCCATTAACCGCGCGTTTAGCTTGTCTTGCATGTAACCTTTCAGCACACCATTTTCGATAAGCGTGTTGTACTGGCCGTTTACCCCTTCATCATCCACATTCAGTGAACCACGAAGGTCTTTTAACGTGCCATCATCGACGATGGTACACAGCGAAGACGTCACTTGTTGACCCATTTTGCCAGAGAAAACCGAAGATTCCTTCCGGTTAAAATCACCTTCTAGGCCATGACCTACCGCTTCGTGTAGCAACACGCCAGGCCAGCCAGAACCCAATACCACTGGCATCATGCCAGCTGGTGCTGCTTCTGCTTCAAGGTTGATTAACGCCATGCGAATCGCTTCGTCTGCGTAATGAAAAGCTTGTTTCACACCATTGCTTTCCGTTAAAAAGAAATCGTAACCGAAACGGCCGCCGCCACCAGCGCTACCGCGTTCACGTCGTTCACCTTTTTGTGCGAGCACGCTAATAGACAAACGCACCAAAGGACGAATATCGCCTGCATAAGTACCGTCTGTTGCCGCAACAAGCATCTGCTCATGCACACCGCTGATGCTGATCGAGACCTCTTTAATCAATGGTTCTTTAGTGCGGATGTAAGCATCTAGAGATTTGAGCAATTCTGTTTTTTGCTGCTTTTCCCATTCAGCTAGTGGATTCACAGCGGCGTAGTACGCTTGGTTTTCGGTGCGTTTAAACGCTTGGACTTTACCATTCTGCCCTTGCTGAGCAATACCGCGCGCCGCCATTGCACTCTGCTTCAGGCCTTCAGGCTGGATTTGATCAGAGTAGGCAAAGCCGGTTTTCTCGCCAGTTACTGCACGGACACCAACACCACAATCAATGTTAAAAGAGCCATCTTTGATGATGCTGTCTTCTAGAACCAGAGACTCATGCCAGCTGGACTGAAAGTAAATGTCCGCATAATCGATCTGGCGCGTCGCAATGCTGGCAAGCGTGTCAGCAATGTCTTGTTCTGTCAGACCATTTGGGGCAAGGAGTGCCTGTTCTATTTGGTTTGTGCTCATAGTTAGCTCTTTTATTTCCGTCTCAATTCATTTTGAAAGCGACTGTGTTGAGTCAGCGGCATATTCTGCCTTACTTGTTGGCTTTGTGACAAATCTATCTCAGTCACCAATAAACCTACTTCATCCTGAAGCTGTTTATGGATACGTCCCCAAGGGTCAACGACCATTGAGTGTCCCCATGTTTTTCGTCCACATGGATGCGTTCCAGTTTGTCCGCTTGCCAAAATCCAACATTGTGTCTCAATCGCTCTAGCTCGCAATAATACTTCCCAGTGAGCTTGCCCCGTCACAGCGGTAAACGCAGCGGGCACCACAATGATATCCGCCCCTTCTTGACGCAATACTTTATAAAGTTCTGGGAAACGTAAATCATAACAAATACTCAATCCAACACTGCCGATATCAGTTTCCGCAACGACTATTTGATTACCCGCCATAAACGTATCCGACTCACGATAACTACCATAACCATCGGCTACGTCGACATCAAACATATGCAGTTTGTCATAGTGAGCAATGCATTTACCGTGCGGCGGAAATACAAGTGTTGTGGTGGTGACACCTTTTGCGGTTTGAATGGGCATGCTTCCGACAATTAGCGTTAACTGGTTCTTTCTAGCGATTTCACAGAGCCGCTGTTGAATCATGCCACTGCCAAGTGGCTCTGCATGTTGATGATAAGCTTCGCGACTGGAAAATAGCACTGTATTTTCAGGAGTAAGAACAAGTTTGGCACCTTGCTTGCTCGCTAAAGCACACTGTTTTTCAATGAAGTCCAAATTCGCGTTAATATCCGGACCCGAAGTCATTTGAATAATGCCAACACGCTCCATGTGTTTCCTCCCTATTCCATTATATTCGGTGAGTTATTTGGCCTGTTCACGCAGTTTTTCTGGCAGCTTGTATTCACCTTTACTTCGCGAAATTTCTTTCACCGTTGGTGAATCTAGTGGGCCTTTCACTTCATAATTGACTTGAGTGAAGACCTCAACCACCGGAGATATCACCGTAGAGATGGCCAAGACATACAAAGCAGTTTGAGGCGCAACGGCAAACGCGGTCAGCATTGGTAGGCCTGATGTGATGTCTGGTGTGAATTTCACTTCCGCATCAACCATTCTGCTGTTCATATTAGCGATGCCGCGGATTTGCATTTCCCCTGCTAACGCATCCATTACGATATCATTGGTGATAAACACACCGTCTTGGATTTTGCCCGTTCCCGTGATCGAGTTGAATGCCATGCCTTTATCGAATACGTCGGTAAAGTCGAGCTGCATCTTACGGATGATAGAATCCAAGCTAAACAAGCCTAACAAGCGTGCCGCACCACTAACTTCACTGATCACGCCTTTACCAAATTCCGTTGAGACGTTTCCTTGCAAGGTTTGTGTCTTCATTGACCAAGGTGCGCCGTCCCATTCCATATTGGCATTGATCTCAAATGGTGCTTGTTGAATGCCTGATGTAATACCAAAGCGCTCCATAAGATCGGTGTTGTTATCACCTTTCATTTTCATGGTTAAGTTGGAATGACTACTCTCTTTCGTCAGGTCCCACCAACCACTCATATCAATGCGGTTTTTGCCGCTACTAAAGGTGATATTTTTCCACTCCAAGCGGTTCTCGCGACGCTGCAAATCAACATTAACTTTGCCCACTTTGTAACCTTGCAGCCAAAAATCATCGATGTTCAAAGTTAAGTTTGGCATCTCTGCGTGAAACTTGCGGTCAAAATTGGTAATCAAAGGTGCGTTTTGATCTTCACTCGCAAAGATTGAACTGCGCTCTTTGGTCATCTCTTCAAACCCTGGGATGTACAGATGCAAGTGCTCTAGAGAGACCGATAGATCATAGGGTTTCAGATAGTTAGCTTTCCCTTTAACCTCTTGACTGTCCACATCGAGTTGCCAACTCAAATTTTTCTTGCTTGCTGAAAAATCCACATCATGAAACTCAATCCCACCGAGCTGTAAGTTTGGCGTTTCAACTTCAATGCGTGTCGGCAATGGAATGGTCGGCGTTTTCATGCTTGCCAAAACAGACGATGAAGGCTTGCTCTCAGAGACCTGCGCAAGCTCCGCCCATTGGTCTAAATTCAGTTCTTCGACACGCACCGAAGCATCGTGCCCGACAATAGGACTAATCCGGAAGCCACCTTTGCCAACCATTAAATGAGTCGCAGTCAGAACCGGGACATCGCCAGCGATATCTATCTCAGTTTGATACTTCACATTTGGGATCTGTAGTCGTGCTGAAATACTCTCTTGGTTGCCGGATGCTTGCAGTTTCGCTTGCCCAGACTCACCAATTTTTTTCGCTAAAGGATAAGGATATTGACTAGCCAGACGATTTAGCTGCGCCAGCACTTCAAGCTGATAAGTGAAACCAACATCATTGAGTTGCAAGTCAATATCCATTTGCCACGGCGCATGGCCAGAAACAAGGTTTAACCAACGCTCACCGACATAGGGTTTGAGCGGCTCAACATCCCAATCTCCTAGTGTATTAATTGTCACGTTGTAGCCTTGCTCCGCACTCTCTCCATGGAAATCAAGAGAGATAGGCTGTTGTAATAATTCGGCCGACAAACCCGATGTGGTAACCACATCATTGTCGAAGGTGATACGTCCTGTGGCGTTTTCAAGCGTCATTGGCGGCGCTTCAATATCAACACGATTTTCTGTTAAATCGGCATAACCCCAAGCGCGAGAGTCTTTCTCAAAATCAAACGGTATGTTGAGTTGAAACTCAGAGTAAACGGGCCCACTCACTTGCAGCGCTGTCAATGCGGCACCGACTGAATCCACTAATGGCGTCGCCATCATGTAGTCACGGACTTCATTACCCGGCGCGCTTGCTTTCGCTTCAATCTCGATGTGTCCACCTTCTGCCAACTCAGGGATTCGTCCAGTGATACGCTTGGCATGAACGCCATTTAGTGTGGCTGATTTTGAATCCAAATACATGGCATCATTTTCAAACAGCAAGTCTAGCTGCAAATCCGTGATGGTTGGCCATGCCGTATCAAAGCTAAATTTCGCGTCTTTTAATCCAACCCAAGCTTGGAACATGCCATTATGTTCTTTGTAAGGAAAATCACCTAACTCGCCATACCACAACAATTTCGCTGTGTTCACTTTACCGCCCTGAATCGCGGTCGAAAGATAGTCGGTCAAGTCTTGTCCAAGTGCCAGAGTCGGTAGATAGCGCCATGTCTCACCCGCGTTGTAGAGATCCGCTTCGGCATAGAACGATAAAAATGGGCTTTGTTCTTTTGGAAAATCAAGACGGAATGCCCCCAAGACTTGAAGATCAGGCGTTGCTGCCGTCACTTTATCCGCCCACAAACGCCAACCCGCATCATCTTGCTGCCAGATAATATCGACTTCACCTTGTTTGATATTCAGCGGAGCTTGGAATACATCGCCGTACGGAAAGACATCATCAATGACGGTGACTTTTGCTTTAGCTTGATTCACATCCCCCGATACGCTGCCCTGTACGTGATGAAACCCGGGTAGGAGCTCCCATTGTGTCATCGCGAGTTCATCCAGTTCAGCCGAGTAGCGTAAGGTGTCTAAACCACCGTTCATTGACAATCGGACATCTTCGACCCGACCTTTCGGTGCTAGTTTGTTAATAAGGTCACTGGTCGACTCTGACTCTGGAGCCAGCTTAATGAGCGGAATGAGTGCTTCAATGTCGAGTTGAGAGAGATTAAGCATCCAGCCGTTTGGTTGCCAATCAAACGCGACGTCTAGCTCTGGCCAAGGGGTATTATCGGTTCTGATCTGAAGTGAGTGGCCATTTACTTTCCAGCCTTGTTTATCTGGTCGAAGATTGAAAATTCCAGACTCAATAAACAGCTCATGATGTCCATCTTCATTCCACACCAACTCGGAAGGCAGCAATTCAACATAAGCATCATGCGGTTGGCTATGTTTGAGCGTTAGCCAAGTATTTAAGCTGACTTTACCCGACTCTGCTCCTGACTCTTCTTGCATGTAAGTGGTCAGCCAAGGTGTGACCGAGACATCTTGAGCACTCACGTAAAACTCACCAGATACATCGCGCAACGAGCCATGATCTTTAAAGTTAGCGCTTACTAACAATGAGTTCAGGCGAACATCGGCAATGCTAACCGTGCCTTCGGCTACGTGACGTTTCCCTTGATTGCTCCAACGAAGCTGCTCAATATCTAAACGGCGAGTTTCACCAGACACCGACTTATACCAAATCCGTGAATCGCTAATAGTGAAGTCTTCGAACTGACGTAAAAGAAGTGAGTCGAGTTGGTCAATGAGTTTCACTTCGCTCTTATCCACTTCAGGCTTCGGATCTTGACGATGAGAAGTCGGCAGAATGTCTACCGTGTGAATGTCTAAAGCGAGGTTATGAATGGTAAGGTCTGCAACTACAGGTTTAAGTTGAAAAAGAGATTGAATAAGGTCGAACTCAATTTGGACTTCTTCAACAGCGAAGCGTGCATCTTGCACGTTTGGTAGATTTGCCTCTAAACCCAGTAACGCAATTGAGGGATGATTATTGCGCCACGTCCCTGCGACATTAGCAATAGAAACGTCAAAACCTGTGCCTTGTTTGACCCAGGTTTTGATCTCATCTTGGAAATGGTTAAGTTGCGGCAGTGTGACGCGAAGCGTGGTTACTAATATGGCTAATAACACCAATACAGTAACTAAACTCCACGCACAAAAACGCCCAAAACGGTTAACACCAGAATTCACAAATGTTCCAAATTACATCATTACGACGTCAAACTGTTCCTGAATGTACAGGGGTTCAGCCTGAACTCGCACTTGCTTGCCAATAAATACTTCGAGCTCTGCCAACGCATGAGACTCATCGCCCAATAGCGCTTCAGCAACAAACGGCGATGCGTACACGACAAAATTATCGGCGTCGTAAGCACGGTTCACACGAGTAATCTCGCGTAATATCTCAAAGCATACGGTTTCGACCGTTTTCACGCTGCCACGGCCTTCACAAGTAGGACAGCCAGAACACAAGATATGTTCAATACTTTCTCGTGTGCGCTTGCGCGTCATTTCAACTAAGCCAAGCTGGGTAAAGCCGTTGATGTTGGTTTTTACTCGGTCTTTCGCCAGCGCCGTTTCCAGTGAGGTAAGTACTCGCTGACGATGCTCTTCGGATGCCATATCGATAAAATCAATAATGATGATACCGCCGAGGTTACGTAAACGTAGCTGACGCGCAATAGCTTGCGTTGCCTCTATATTGGTATTGAAGATAGTCTCTTCGAGATTACGACGACCAACAAATGCACCCGTGTTGATGTCGATGGTGGTCATGGCTTCGGTTTGATCGATGATCAAATAGCCGCCCGATTTTAGCTCGACCTTGCGCTCTAAAGAACGCTGAATTTCGTTTTCGGTGTCGTACATGTCAAAGATTGGCTTGTCACCTTCGTAAAGCTCAAGCTTATCTGTTAACTCCGGTACATACTCAGAAGTGAATTCTTTCAGGTTCTCGTATTCAAGGCGGGAGTCGACCATGATCTTATCGAGCTCTGTGCCAACAAAGTCACGCAGAATGCGTTGAGCTAAGCCGAGTTCACCGTAAAGTGTTGAACGCGTTTTGTATTTTGAGCGACGCTCCATGACTTTTAACCACAAACGCTTTAAAAATGCCGCATCTTGAGAGAGCTCTTTTTCATCAGCGCCTTCTGCCGCGGTACGAATGATAAAACCACCGTGCTCATCGCAGTAATGGTTCACCACCTTTTTCAAACGCTCGCGCTCTTTTTCACTTTCAATACGCTGCGAAACACCGACATGGCTGGCCCCCGGCATAAAAACAAGATAACGCGAAGGTAAGGTGATATCCGTCGTTAAACGCGCACCTTTCGTGCCGAGCGGATCTTTGACCACTTGCACAACAATGTCTTGTCCCTGGCGTACCAGTTCAGAGATATCACGGACTTGAAACTGCTGTTTTTCGTTTTCTGCCACACATTCGGTATGAGGAACAATATCTGACGCATGTAAAAACGCCGCTTTATCTAAACCAATGTCGACGAAAGCCGCCTGCATACCTGGTAACACTCGGCTTACTTTGCCTTTGTATATATTGCCCACAATACCGCGACGCGATTCGCGCTCGATATGTATTTCTTGTAGTACTCCACCTTCAATCATGGCCACACGAGTTTCACTCGGGGTCACGTTAAGCAGCAATTCTGCACTCATGTGCACACCTCAAAACAATTATAAAAATTCTTGAATTAGCTGATCGGTTTCGAACAAAGGTAAGCCTACTACAGCGTGATAACTGCCTTCGATTCGGGTGACAAATCGCCCTCCGAGTCCCTGAATACCATAACTTCCAGCTTTATCGCATGGCTCTCCTGACTGCCAATATTGTTCGATTTCTTCGTGAGTCAGTGGTTTGAACCACACGTCAGTGGTAACGACCACTGAATGTTGTTGTTCCGATGATACAACGCTCACCGCAGTCATCACTTGATGACGACGACCGGATAAGTCAGTAAGCATACGCTTTGAATCTTCAAAACTTTTTGGTTTTTCTAGCACACGGTCATCGCATACTACGACCGTATCAGAGCCCAATACAACGGAATCAGGCTTAGCCAACGCTAAGCCTGCCTGAGCTTTTTCCAAAGAAAGACGCAACACGTAATCTCGTGCTTGCTCATGAGCCTGTTTGGCTTCCTCAATATCAGGCAATACGATCTCAAAATCATAACCCAGTTGAGCAAGCAGCTCTTTTCTTCTCGGAGAACCCGATGCGAGAACGAGAGATAAGCTTTTCTTCACCGCTTTACCTTACGTGCCATGCACGACGAACTCGTCGCATTAATAAAAACATCCATGGCCAAAGTATACAGTTTATTGCCGCCGTCCACAGAGATAATGGATTAAATACTACGTCCTGGTTCAAATATTCCCCACAGAATATCAAAACTTCCAATAACGCAGTAAAAAAGGCAATTAAAATCGACTGTTGCCACAATGCCATGTTGCGAATCAACAGGAAATTCAGCGCCACAAGGTAGATAACGATCGACATCATCATGCCACGAATTCCAAGCGTTGAGCCGATCAAGATATCCCACAATAAGCCCAACACTAGCGCAGTTCCGACGTTCACTCGGTGCGGTAGTGCCAACACCCAATAACACGTGACAAGGAACAACCATGACGGACGTAACACATCTAACACACCTGGCCATGGAATGGTTTGCAGTACCAGCGCAACGAAGAAACTGACGCCAATCACCATTCGGCTACTCAATACATTATTGGCCATCGGTTACCTCTTGTTCTTGCTCTAACCCTTCATCTACATTGGACCGCAGTACTTTGTGTTGACGGTCTTCATTCGGCCAAATCAGCAGTAGGTAGCGTAAGCGATCAAATTCCACAACCGGCTCAGCCTTGATTGAGGCGAACTCTTGACGCGTATCGTGATCCACATTGGTAACCGTCGCGACTGGATATCCTTCAGGGTAAATACCACCTAAACCGGATGTCACCAATAAATCACCAACCTGAATATCTGTGCTGGTTGGAATGTGCTCCAGTTGGATTTCATCCATTTCACCATTGCCCGATGCGATCACTCGGATATCATTGCGGATCACCTGGACAGGAATTGCATTTTTCGCGTCCGTTAGCAGCAGAACACGTGCGTTGTGCGCTGCGACAAACGTGACCTGACCAACGATGCCTTTCTCATTGATAACAGGCTGACCAACGTAAACACCATCAATACGGCCTTTATCGATCACCACTTGATGACGATAAGGTGAAGTATCAACCGCCATTACTTCTGTCACGACTTTCTTTTCATCACGGACAAATGAAGATCCTAACAACTTACGTAAGCGTTGGTTTTCTTCTTTATACTGGTCGAGCAAGATAAGCTCGCTTTTCAGGCGTAGCACTTCTCGCTTTAAGCTGCGATTGCCTTCAACCAATGCCTGATGAGAATTAAAACGTTCAAATACGCCATCGAACATACTACGAGGTAAATTCGCTGCGTACTGAATCGGTGCAACCATACTGTTTAGTAGGTATCGAACGTTGGAAAACGTATCTAGACGACTATCGGCCAGCATTAAGCTCGCCGACACGATGACAGCAAAAAACAGACGTAATTGCAGAGACGGACCTCTGCCGAAAATCGGTTTCATCTTGTTTTTGACCTGATTGCTTCCATGATTATTGAGCCTTACTTGGCAACCTAAAAATACTTAACTAAATACTTTTAGGTATGGAGCATGTTTGAATTACAGAGAGAGCAGAAATGAAGGTGAAGCCCGACATGAGCTTCACCTAAACCTTTATTCTTCAGAGAACAGATCGCCACCGTGCATGTCGATCATTTCTAGTGCTTTACCGCCACCACGCGCAACACACGTTAGTGGATCTTCCGCGATAACCACAGGAATACCAGTTTCTTCCATTAGTAGACGGTCTAGGTCTTTAAGTAGTGCACCACCACCGGTTAGTACCATACCGTTTTCAGAAATGTCTGAAGCAAGCTCTGGTGGACACTGTTCTAGTGCAACCATGACTGCTGATACGATGCCAGATAGCGGCTCTTGAAGCGCTTCTAGGATCTCGTTTGAGTTCAAGCTAAAGCTGCGTGGCACACCCTCTGCAAGGTTACGACCGCGAACTTCAATCTCTTGAACTTCATCACCAGGGTAAGCAGAACCGATTTCGTGTTTGATCTTTTCAGCCGTTGCTTCACCAATCAAGCTGCCGTAGTTACGACGTACGTAGTTGATCACAGCTTCATCAAAGCGGTCACCACCGATACGTACAGACGATGAGTAAACCACACCGTTTAGAGAGATAACGGCAACTTCAGTTGTACCACCACCGATATCGACCACCATTGAACCTGTCGGCTCAGATACGCGTAAACCAGCACCAATTGCCGCCGCCATTGGCTCGTCGATTAGGTAAACTTCACGCGCACCAGCACCAAGTGCTGATTCACGAATTGCGCGACGCTCAACTTGGGTAGAACCACAAGGAACACAAACAAGAACACGTGGGCTTGGCTTTAGGATGCTGTTATCGTGCACTTGCTTGATAAAGTGCTGAAGCATTTTTTCGGTTACGTAGAAGTCAGCGATTACGCCGTCTTTCATTGGGCGAATAGCGGAAATGTTGCCAGGTGTACGACCAAGCATCTGTTTTGCTGCGTGACCGACTGCAGCAACGCTTTTTGCAGAACCTACACGATCTTGACGAATAGCAACTACAGAAGGTTCATCAAGGACAATTCCTTGCCCTTTTACGTAAATTAGAGTGTTGGCTGTACCTAAATCGATAGATAGATCGTTAGAAAACATGCCACGAAGTTTCTTAAACATACTCTTCGCTCATCCTGCAAAAATATAGAAGACAAAAATTGCTCTAAATGTACCAATGCCTCGCTGTCACAGCAAGGTATTGGTACACAAACATGAGCAGAAAGCCTCAATTTCTTGCAGTTTCCTAACTTAAGGGCAAAAACCTAAGTTGTTACTGTCCGGTTAACCCTGGCTCACCACGGTAAATCACGCGATCGTTACCTCGATGAATACCAAAGGTGACGACGGAGGATGGGTTTTCTTCGGAGCCATCATTGTCCCAATCATATTTGAGCCATGGTAAGCCATTTTTTGAATCATCAAGATCTAACCAAACGCGCGTTTGCTGACGGTATGGTTCAGCTTGAGTTGCAGTAACAGATCGAGAAGAACCAGAAGACACTTCACCACCAGCTCCTAGTGTAACCGCTTTAGGATCAGCATCAGTACCTGTTGGCCAAATATGCCTTTCAGCGGCAGTGACACCTTTCACATCGGTTTGATTGTCATTAGGGTTGGCGATAAAGCGGCTACCATTCCAGTATTCGATTCTTAGAGGAATATGTAAGGTCGCACCCTGATTTCCACCAACATCTTCTAGGCCTACACGACCAAAGCGGATATCAGGTTGAATAGAAAGAACTGGATTACCATACACCGATATAGGATCTGGCTCTGTTGCCACGCCAACCTTTATATCTGTCGCTTTTATGGTGTTGCCATTAAGATTAAAAGGTCCATCTTCGTAACCTGCGGCAGGAGTCTTTTTCATCCAACACAATCCTTCTGCCGAATCGCACTCTCCACTTGATGGGGGAGTCAGTGTGAAGCGTTGAATACTTCCCAATGCGTCTACCCAAGAAGGTGTTAAATTCCCCTGAGCATTAAACCGATTCAATGAATCACTCAACTCAAAAGATGCTACATGTTCTTTGTTGAAGTATTTGTAATTTTCTACTGATTTTGGAACATCCCCACCAGTCAATACCTCTACTTCATACCACATAGAATCGAAGTTTTGATTCATATAGTTAAAGCTTTGACTTCCAGCATAGTCCCAATTTTGCCCGCGCAACGTGTAGAACTTAGGATAGAAACGACCAAGTGTAATGGTCGCGGGCTGAATCAAGAATGAACTCTTACCAAGGTAGAGAGACGTATTTTCAACATCGCCTTTGGGCGCACTTATTGAAAATTCAAACGCACCTACCTCTGACACAGTTTGAGGAAATGACGTTTTAGCATCATCAGAAGCAATATGTTTATATGTGTCTGTGAGAAGCTCTGCTTTTTTTCCGCCAGCACTTATAGCGGGATACACAACTTCATTTGACACAACCATTTGTTCTTCTTCGTAGTTTTTAGCTGGTATATGATCTTTACCATCTTCACTATACTGCAAAGCAGTGATGCTCATAGTAAATTCCTCACCAGCTGAAACAAACCGACTATCACACCCAGAGTTGATACTGCTACACCGCCCACCTGCAGTTACTTGGAGGCGATGTGGATAACTCACAAATTTGCCAACACCCTCGGAATCTTGAATCCCCTCAACAGAAGCAATAAACGAAACTTGACCTACTTCAGGATAAGTAAACTTAAACTTAGCTTGCCCATTATCATTAAAGTATACATCCTTAAGGTAAGTACTCCCTTTCTCTGAAATAGTTTTGTCCGAGCTCCAAACCGGCGCAGTATCCCCATCTCTCTTCATATAGTTTAACGTAACATCTGGCTGCACTATCGGAGCTACGGTATGCTTCATGCTCATATTAATATTACGTGTAATATCGGTTGTTGAACTAGATGAGCAAAATTCAAAAAAGTTGCTATCTGAAGACTCCTTGTTAGCGATGACATCTTCAGCAACGATAGATAACGTATTGCGACGGAATTTAATCTTACAGTATTTGGCCGAAAGCTCACCACCATTAATTCGACAACGTGTATCCTCAAAACCGAACTGTGGAACCGAGCTGTGTGCAATGCCGATAGTAACTTCACCCGCTCTAGAGCCTCGAATCTGAAGATTAGTAGACCCCTTAAAGCTAATTGGTGAACTTTGTACCCAATTAGCAACATGATGCCCCGCACTGGGGGAAAGAGTTACGTGCAAATCTTCGGCATCGGTTATTGAGCCAGGATAAAGCGTATTACAGTCTTTATCCATACATGCCCTCAGAGTGACATCAGACGGCTGACATGTACTGCCAGAGCCGGAGTAATCAAACTCAAAATGATGGATACCTTCTGTAAGTGGCTGGAATTCGTCGGCACATATTTGGAAGTTATCAATTTCATGCACATTTTTTACCAAGCCAGTAGAACCCGCTACAGACACTCGAAATTCACTTGGAGCAGTCGATTGAGCAAAACCTTGCATGATATTGAAAGAATCAATAATGTCCTCCCAATCTAGGTTATCGCTTTTTAGTTTCCCTCTATCATCAACATCAACTTTGAGGTTACCTTGGTAGCTGGCTCTTTTGATAGAGACATAAACCCCGGCGTCTCGACCATCGATAGCCCGTGAATCAATAGTCATCCGATAACGGTGAATCTCGTCCTTTGACTCATCATCAAGCTTGCCAACGTTACTGTTCTTTTTAATAAAGCGATATCCACCGAACCATCCTTCAGGGAACGTACCTATACGATGGTTGTTCATATCAATATATTCACCAGGGCCTTTTTTCTCACCCGAGCCTCGTATTGTTATTGAATGATCATTCTGTCCAGGGCTACTATCAAGCGGATTTTTATCTTGATAATAACTGCCTTCATTAGAGAAGTTACCATACTCATCAATACCAAAAGCGATCCAACCTCCAGCAAACCCTTCGATGCCTCCGCCGTCAGGTTTCACGCCATAACCTAACGGCCCACCAAATGCACCTGTAGATGGTGGAACACTTGCATCCGAAAAAACAATCGCAACCCCGTCAGCACCTGTATTGTAACGGTTTCCATCGTACGCAAAATGGTCAAATTCAACTTCAACGATGTTATTGCTTGATGGAAATGTATAGTTATATGCGCCAACCGCCGCTTGTCCCTGTATATTATTGGTTATTCTCAATCGGTTCTTATGAATAAATGGTTTAGGCTCTGCACCATTCTGTCCATTATAATCACCGCTAAAGTAACCCATAGTTGCCCACTTTTTCTCAAGGTCAGATTCTTGATCAAAGGCCTCAACATCAATACATTGTTTTGGTTCGGGAAGAGGTTCCGGATCCCAACCACAAATCGATTTAACATATAAAACCGGACACCTATCAGGAGCATAATCGCAATCAGGCTCATTCACTCCACAATAAATGTCACTCTGCTTATCAGAACTTGGGATTGGGTCAATCGAACCGCAAACATCCGCCTGTTTTAGTGTTACTTGACCATGTGATTTAATGGCATTATGCAAGGCAAAAACGCCATTGTGGTTGCCTCCACCGTCGCCTTGACCGTTAGTTTTAGAGTTTTCAACTGTAACCGTGAGCCCTTTAGATTCCAGCGTGCCACAGACTAAGGCTTGCTTGATGGCAACCGCATGTAAAGCCGTGACGTTACCAAAGATCTTATTCCCGGAAGCTTCAGTGATTACACCACCACCATCAGAGGTGATATTGCCCCGGATAACACTGTTTTTGATCGTCACATCGTTGTGAGCATATATGTCACCCCAGACTGTGCTGCCATTTTTAATTACTATGTCTCTATAGCCATTTGAGTCTTTCTTCTTATTCTTTTTATTTTCAGATGGCTTCATCACTTGCAAACTCGAAGATGCGCTTGAAGTTTTCAGGTTGATTCTCTGCTGCTGGCTCCCTACGCTATTATTACCTTCAAGCGTAATATCACCATGCATAACTTCTAGTGTGATCGGTTTACCACCAGAGTTACCACTATAGATGACGGAGTCACCATTCCTCAGCGTGAGACTGCCGGTGCTGCAGCGGTAAACCGTACCATCGAGTTGACCAGCACCACTATCATCACAAATATTGCTCCCCGAGTCGGCCAAATCATGTGTCACTGCCTTAGCATACGAAAAGGCAGACAATGATAGCGAAATTAAAAATAGTATGGTCTTTTTCATTATTCTAATCCTTTACCCAAACCTCTTGCTGACGCTGTACCTGTGTAGCCCCAGAACCACACGTTGCCGTGGCCTGCACCTTAAAAAGAGATTCAGCATCAGGGGTACCCTCATTGAAAGTACCTATATTTGTACATGCCATCGCATTAACCTTGCACCCACTTCCCACAGCTACCAGCGGAACGGCACCGCTGACCTCCCCACTACATACGGTCGCGATATCTGTTGTACTGGCATTTAACGGATACATCTTGGTCAATGCCCACTCATTTGCAGACTGAGCAACAAACCAAGCTTTTGTTCCCAAAAACTCTCTTGTTAATCCGCTTTGATTCGACCATGTCACTTTCATTAAAGAGGAAGCCAAATATCCCATTACAATAATGACGAACAACACGATGATTAGTACATTTCCGCTGGAGTTTCTTCTATGGGACATTGAGCACCTGCACATCTTGTTGATACACACTACGTTCACCATCCTGCTCAAACTCTAAATTGATATGAACTAAACCACCTCGTTGCAGAGTTGGCTCTAGATAACGCATACCACTTACGGACGTATCGACACTATCCGCAACCGTAATACCATTTCGCGTAACTCGCTTGGTATCAAAACAGTAGCGAACCTCCGACTTCTCTTGATAAATATAAAGACGGCTAGAAACAGAGGATCCCGTAATCGTACTTGCCCCCCCACTAACAACAAAAACCTTACCTGTTTTAGCTAAACCACCAATGGCTATATTTCGCGAAGAAGTTGATTGTAAATCTTCATATCGGCTCGGATTTATCACCATCCTGCGATTCGCAGGAATAGGATTAAGCGTTGAGTCATTACCTAGCAAAAACTCTAAGTCGTTATTCTTAAACGTGTAAAAACCAGAATATTCAATCGGCACAAACTCTAGACAATTAGTTGTTCCTTTTGGCACATGAAAACTATTAGGTACAGCATGGCGGATTTCACGCGTCATCTTTTCTAAAACAAACTGAGCCTGTGTTTGTATTCGTTGGCGATCGATAGTATCAGCGTAACCTTTCATTCCTAACTGGACATACCCAGCTATCCCCAACATGATGAAGCTGCCGACCACAATCGTAACTATCATTTCCATTAAGGTGAAACCACGATCTTTCATCAGTAGTTCCCCTTAATAGCTGTTAAAGTAAGGGGCTGCGTGTTCCCCGCAAAAATCCTTAATGTTACTTTTTTGTATTCGGTTATTTCATCGGGAGCTTTATCCGTCAGATCATCATAGGCAACGCTAATTTCTAATCTAAAGTTTTTGTACTGCTCAGTACTGTCCGCACCAAGTACATCACTAATATTCCCTCTAGGGATACCATCACACTGAGAAGCCGTTGTAGATGTGCTCCAACACCCGATATAGTCATCGACATCATTGAAATCACTAGGCGTTGTTTCCAAGGAACCGTCTAGTTTTTTATCCGCACCTAATTTATTTACGTCAGTGCAGCTCACTCCATTCTCACCACACCGAACGGTGCCACCATCAAAGTCGCTGTTTTCATCGAAGCCTCGCGCCAATATCTGAGACATGAAACCTTGGCCTAATGCGGCCGCGCGGGTTTGATAATGAGGGATGGCGGAATCTCGAATTTGAGGGACAAGAAAAGAAGTAAACGCCACCATCGCAATGCCCATCAAAACAATCGCGATGATCATTTCTATTAAAGTCATGCCACTAGATTTCTTCATGAGCATGTACCTTTTGAAACATAACCTTGAGTATTAATTTCAACTTGGCAGCGGCTTCGACCATGTTTATCTTCTATTAAGATGTTTACAGCACCACTTACAGGATTGCCGAGAAGGTTAAAATTAATTGTATTTGCGGCACCGCTGATAACGGAAAACCTTGCGGACTTATCGATAACCACGTCACTACGGGCATCTTGTGCACTGCCTGTTAGAGCACAGGCAGTAACCGAACCAACACATGAGCTAGAAACTTGTAAACGAAAGTTGTTATCAGGACTTGTAGCATTCGACTGCATACGATTCACCTGCACTTGGCGAATCACAGAAATCACGCGTTCTTGTAATGCATATGCAGAAAAACTGCCAGATCCCATAAAACGGCTGGCTGCAAAAAGTGAAAGGATAGAGAGGAGAACAATCACGAGGATTAACTCCATTAACGTGAACCCTAATGCAGAGCTGCGAATTTTCATAACCCAACCTTAGGCTTAGAACAAGCGAGATAAGTATACGATGAAATTATGAGATTAATGATAGGTTTATAATTTTTCGATTCGAAGTGTGAACAGACGAACAAATAACCAATGTCTAGTTATTTTGCCCTTTTGAACGACCAATTTCTTCTTCAATTCGATCGTAGGTTTCTTTGTTGCTTAGCGTCTCAGAAACGTGCTCAGCGGTTTGCTTGGTTTGCTCCCACTTGGCTTCATAAGTTTCTGGTTCAAAGCTGATAAATCTTGGTAATACCACATAACCGATCACACCTAAGATAACCAGCACAACTACAAACTCTATTGCACTAAGACCCGATGATTTACGCATATGAACTATTCCGAAATTAATCAAAATAAAGAGATAAAGGCCAGACTAGCTGGCCTTTTGAGTAATATTTATTACTTACACTCATTCGCAGTTTTAGTAACAGCGACTGTTGCTGGAGTATCTTTGTCTTTAGCTTGAGTGTATTTAACACATTTCGTGTCGTAGTTATCGAAACCGTATGAAATGTATTTAGGGTCAGCATTAGTATCTACTTTCTTAACAACCCAATCTTCCGATAGACCATCAACAACTAGAGATAGCGCTGCCGAAGTTGCTTCTGGGTAACCAAACTCTAGGTTTAAAGTTGAAGTACCGATACTGATTGCACCGTCAGCTGTTGCCTCTTGACCTTCAATTGCAGCTTTACCGTAAGTAATGCCAGCAGCACCAGTCATAGCACCTTTCAAACCATCAAGAGCTGAATCACGAGCATCATCTTGCAGGTTAAGGAAACGTGGTGCTGCAGTTACCGCTAGAATACCTAGGATTACAATTACCACTACCAATTCGATAAGGGTGAAACCACCTTGTCTTTTCATTGTTTACTCTCTCTATGTAAGCATGCAGTACAACTGCAAAGTTTCGTTTAGGTCACGCGACCATTTTGGATATTGTCAAAACGGTTTGGGGCAGCAACGTTCACTAAAACTGACCGTGAAGTGGATACTGTATCTACCGCTTGAGCAGAATGACGATTCGCCATTATTCAGTTCATGCTGCAATGAGAAAAACACATTATTGTTTACCCTCTATTACAGCGTCTTACTTATGGTAATGATTGCATTATACCGACTTTGATTACCAATTATAGTGATTAGGTGTCAAAAAATTCACTCCGCCGACATTTCGACGTCTATTTTCAGTTGATTAGCTGTTGAAATAACTACAATCGACTGACCATTTTCATAAGTATAGTGACAGACATAACGATCAGTTTTAATGGCTCCACTGATATCTATTAACTTGTTGGTCATTATTTTACGTTGGGGGTAATGCACCGCTAGCCAATAACCACAATCTAATACACCTTGCTGAGTAAAGGGAGACACTAACCCGCCCTCAGTCATAGTAAGGTTTAAGCCATCCATCAGCATATGTTCTGGCTCGCCTTGTACTAGCCAAGCTTGACGATAACGCTGAACACTATCTTGCATCCAAACTCTCGCTAACTTCGCTCCAGTTACTTGTGCTTGCTCGGTCACAGGACGTAATTTGACCGCCAAACCCACCGCCATAATCGTAGCAATAACCCCAAACACAATAAGCGTTGCTCGGCTTTGATTTTCAACCACCTATTAGCCGCCTTTGATGATGTCGAGCATTCCCCACATTGGTAAGAAGATACCCAATGCCAGCACCATGACCATGCCTGCGACAATCACCAAAAGTAATGGTTCTATTCTTGCGGTCAGTGTTTTTAGATCGTAATCGACTTCTCGATCGTAAAAGTCCGACACTTCCAGCAGCAACTCATCAATACGACCAGTTTCTTCACCTACTGCAATCATCTGAATCACCAATGGGGTGAATATTTTGCTGTTGATGGCCGTCACTGAAATGGTGCTACCCGCTTCAATCGCGGACTTCATCTCAAGAATTCGGTTTTCTAAAAAACGGTTCCCTAAGGCTTCCCCGGCCAAAGCCAAAGACTGGTTAAGTGGCACCCCTGATTTCAGCATCAACGAGAAGGTTCTGGCAAAACGAGAAAGCTGCGCACGATTAACGATATCGCCTACAATTGGCAGCCGAAGCCGAAACTTATCGAACTTCTCCCGACCATCAGCCGTCGCCACCCACGCTCTGAATACAGTAAACGCGCCAATCATTGCCACAACCAGCAACACCCAATAATTAACAAAGAAATTAGAAGTCGCGATCAAAATACGCGTCGGCAATGGTAGCTCAACCCCAAAGCGCGTGAACATCGATGCAAACTCAGGGATCACCAAGATATTCAATACAAACATGGCGATGGTGATAAAGATAATGACAAACGTCGGATAACGCATCGCCGCTTTGATGCGTTTGCGAGTCTCAAGTTCCTGTTCGTAGTAATTCGCCAGTTGCAATAGCGCTTGGTCAAGCCGACCCGTATTCTCACCGACGTTGATCATAGAAACGAACAGTGGGCTGAATACTTTGCTGTGTTGCTGCATCGCAGAAGACAAACCTCGGCCATTACTCAGTTCAGAAACGACATCTTCTAGCGCCTCTTTGAGCTGTTTGTTTTCGCAATTTTGCAACAAGCCACGCATAGAGCGCAGCAAAGGTACGCCAGCTTTAGTCAAACTAAACAACTGGCGAGAGAAAAGAATAATTACTTCCAACGGAATAGCAGGCACAAACAGCTTAGACAAGCTCACTTGGCTTTTTGCCGACTCTTTCTCTAACCGTACATTGAGCGGGATGACCCCTTTGTTCATCAATGCTTCCGCCGCAGCTTCTGAGTTCACTGCTTCGATTTTGCCGTTAGTGGATGAGCCGTCTAGCGTGCGGCCTTGATAACGAAAAGTTGGCATTCACTTACCTATATGAAAATGGGATCAGTCTTACCAGAAGCATCGCCCTCACCTAGGGTCATCACTTCGTCCAAACTGACGGTGCCTTGTAGCGCCAGTTCCATTGCAGAAGCAAGCAGTGGCTTATAGTTTTCTGAGCGGCGCGCGGCTTGCGCAAAGCCAACCGCATCATTGGCGCGCAATTTATCCATCATCTCTTGCTCAAGTTCGAGCATTTCAAACACACCGATTCGGCCTCGATAACCAGTCAAATTACAGTTTTGGCAACCTGCGCCTTTATAAAAAATGGTGCTAACTTGATTTGGGAAACGCCCAGCTAACCACTGCTGGCGAGACTCATCTAAGTGGTCTTCTGTTTTACAATCTGGGCAAACTCGGCGCACAAGACGCTGCGCCACCACGGCTCTGACTGCACTAGCAACCAAGTAACCCGGCGCTCCCATATCGATCATACGTAACGCACTGTCGACAGCATCGTTGGTGTGGAGAGTACTCAATACTAAGTGACCCGTTAGTGCAGCTCGCAGACCAATTTCTACCGTCTCTTGGTCACGCATCTCACCAACAAGAATTATGTCTGGGTCTTGACGTAAAAAGGTTCTAAGAACACGCGAGAAAGTTAGATCGATCTTACTGTTAACCTGTACCTGAGTGATGCGAGGCAGACGATATTCAACCGGGTCCTCTGCTGTAATGATCTTTTTCCCAGGTTCGTTGAGCTCACTCAATGCGCCGTAAAGCGTGGTGGTTTTACCGGAACCTGTCGGCCCGGTAACCAAAATCATGCCATGCGGACGCGCCAACTGTCGACGTAAGCGAGCAAGCAAGTCTGGCGGCAAGCCCGACTCTTCTAACGGACGCAAACCAGCGGACTGGTTAAGCAGACGCATTACTACGGATTCTCCGTACTGCGTTGGTAACGTCGACATACGAATATCAATTGATTGGCCACGAACTTTGATATTGAATCGGCCATCTTGCGGCAAGCGCTTTTCAGAAATATCTAGGTGTGCCATCAACTTCAGTCGAAGAACCAAAGCCGATGCAATATTCACTTCATTTAAGAGCGTTTCATGCAATACGCCATCAATACGCTGGCGTAAACGCAATACTTGATCGTCTGGCTCAATATGAATATCCGAAGCTCCAACCTGTACCGCATCTTCAAACATGGAATTAACCAGCTTTACAACGGTAACCTCTTCACTGTCGGCCTCATCAATACCGTAATCAAAGCTTTGTACATCTTTATGCTCTTCATGCAGCTGTTCAGCAAAGGAGGCTATCTCTTTAGTACGGCGGTAATAACGGTCAAAGCTTGAAATAAGCTGACGCTCTGAAGCAACAATGAACTCAAGGTTGTATTGACCTAACAAGTTCATCAATGATTCTTGGATGAACAAGTCCGCAGGGTCACTCATAGCAACGCGCAGTGTGTCCCCATTTCGAGCAACGACCATCGCACGTAAGCGACGTGCGTGTACCTCAGGTAAAATCTGCACGGCTTCGGCATCCACAGGTGCACGACCAAGATCGATCAGTGGCAAACCAAGCTGCTGAGACAAGAAGTCCAACATTTGCTTTTCGGTAATAAAGCCAAGGTCAATTAACGCATCCCCTAGCTTCTGCCCGGTACTGCGTTGTGCGTTTAGTGCTTGCTGGATTTGTTCTTCAGAGACGATACCTTCCTCAACCAGAAGATCGCCCAAGCGTTTTCTCAACTGAATTTTCATTGTGCGCTCTCCAACTCTTTCAAGATGCTCAAACGGTCACGGATAAATGCTTGCGATTGATTCGAAATGCCAACTTTACCCAGAGCTTGGTTGTAAGAGTTGATCGCGGCAGTAAAAGCCAGGGCGCGCTCTTGTTGAATAGCCAAGCCTAACCACCAGCGCGCGTTTTCCGGCTCACGCTGAGTTAGGAGTTGATAGCTCTCAAGCGCAATGTCATTTTGCTTGTGTTTTTGTGCCAATGCCGCACGCATCGCCAAGTAATCTCGACTTGGTACTGGAGGCAAATGAACAAGCGGGCTCAGCGCCGCTTCAGGTTGTTTAGCTTTCACTAACAACTTAGACAAGGCCAAGCGGAGTACTTGGTTGTTCGTATCTAGGTTGATGCCTTCTTGAATAATCTCATATGCTTTACGCGTGTCACCTTTACCAAAGTACAACGCTGATAACTTTTGACGCGTGTCTGCATTCATTGGCTCATAACGCAACGCCTCGGCATAAGCCGATAACGCCGTTTGCATATCGTTAGCATCGAGTGCCTTTTCCGCTCGACTAACTGCCTTAAGAGAAAGCTGACGATGTGTAAGCTCAACCTGCTCAATACGCATTGAACTGTTTTCTGATGTTGTGTGGGTTACGTGATCGTATTGCTCCTCGCTCGGCATCGTTGCTAACTGCGCGAGTAAAACTGCCTCTTCAGAGGCGGTATTTATCTCAGATCTTGGCGTGAACCTATCAGTCTCTTGCATGTGAGGCTGTTGCGCTACTGGCTGTGCGGCTGGTTTAGTGTAAACCACTTGAGTTGTATCGGGCGTCATTTTACTCGTTGGCGAGTGAGTGCGCTCCGATGAAACAATTGGTGAGACATTCACAGACGACAATGGCATAGCGTCGGTTTGAAATTGTGATAGCTCGCCTGAAGGGACAGGACCGCGAGAAACCGCCCAGCTTCCGACCGCAAGGCTTAACGAAAAACCGGCCACAAGCCAAAGCCAAGGTTTACTGCGTGAGACACTTGGAATCTCCGCACGAGTAAGCTCTGACGGCGATGTTTTTTCAGCAAGTTCTGATAATGCTTTATTGATGGCACTCAAGGTTGACTCCATCCCCAAAATACGGGTGTTTTAAACTTAGGTTTACGGGCATCAAACGTATCGTGCATAGCGGCGTAAACGTGATGATTTTTTAATAGTGTGCAACGATCATTAAATGCAGCAAGCAACGACTTGTGACTAATTTGGTTTATCAAGCGCGGAATCCCCATGGATGAACGCCAAATCGCTTTTTTCTGTTCAATAGAAAAAATGTGCGCCCCATTGCCTGCTTTATCTAAACGATTATTGATGTAAGCCACGCCTTCATCGATAGAGAGAGGACGTAACTGGCAACTAAACGTAATGCGTTGACGAAATTGCCTTAGCTCATGGTTAGCCAATCTTTCATCCAACTCAGGTTGCCCGAATAACACCAATTGAATGAGCTTATCTTGTTCCGTTTCTAAGTTGCCAAATAGACGTAATGTTTCTAAAGCTTGTGGGGAAAGAGCTTGCGCTTCATCAACGATCAAGACGGTTTTCTTTCCCAAGGCATGTACTTGAATCAAGTGCTCTTGAATGAGGGAAACGATACGCAGCGGATCATCGTTCTCGATACCCAACTCTCTGGCGACAGCAAACTGCAACTGTTCCCCATTCAACACTGGATTGGGTAAGTAAATAAGCTCAACTTCAGATTCAATCTGCTCGATCAGCTTACGGCATACCATGGTTTTTCCAGTGCCGACTTCTCCCGTCACCTTAATCACCCCTTCTCCCATTTGCACGGCAGCTAGGATGGTTTGGATCGCCTCATAGTGAGGGACTAACCCCAAGAACATTTCTGTATTTGGGGTTAACGAAAAAGGCTGAACTCGGAATCCAAAGTGTGACAAGTACATACTCGAATCACAAACCTATTAAAAAACAGAACCTTTCCCAGCGCTTATTGCGCATCTGGGAACCACTCTTGCAGCAGATCACGAGAGCGCTCTAGCTCTTTCTGCCAAGAGTTCACGCCAACTACGGTCGGTTTTAGCAAGATGACCAATTCTGTTTTCTCAGTTACGTTATTCACGTTGCGGAACAAGTGCCCCAGTGCTGGTACATCGCCCAAAAATGGGACTTTAGAAACAAGCTCACGATTTTGCTGTTTCATCAACCCGCCGATAACCACAACATCGCCATCTTTAGCACGAATAACCGAGTCTGATTCACGAATAGAGCTTTTCGCTAATGGCAGTTGGATGTTTTGGAAATCTCCGCCCAAGTTCAATTGCTTCACTTCTTCCGTGACTTCAATAACTGCGGGGTGAACATGCAGGAACACATTGCCTTTGTTATCAATTTGCGGAGTCACATCAAGGGAAATACCCGAGAAGAATGGCGTCAGTTCCACTTCAGGAACCGCATTTGAGTTTTCACCGTTGCCTGCATTGCTCGATAGCTCGGTAACAAAGTACTCATCGGTACCCACTTTGATAACAGATTTTTGGTTGTTGGCAGCGGTAATACGAGGGCTCGAAAGGACGTTCAAGTCACCTTGCGTAGACATGAAGCTCAATACAGCATTGAAGTTACCATCCGAAATAGTCACGTTAGTTTGACCGCCCAATAGCGTGCCAATCGCATCCAATGGTGGTAATGTCGACGCAGGGCGGTTGACTACGATACTACCCGAGTTACCAATTGATGCCGATAAGTTTGACCAGTTGATGCCTTGTTGGTAGCCATCATTCAACGTCACTTCTAGGATTTTAGCTTCAAGAATGACCTGGCGCTGCATGCGCTCCTGCGATACACCTAAGAACTCGCGTACTTCGCGAATATCATCTGGAAATGCTCGAACCGTAATAACTCCCGCTTGTGGCGTTACAACCACACTTTGCCCTTTGCCTGAACCAATTAGATTCGCAACGGCTTGCTGCAGCATAGGCCAGAAGTCACTTTCAGTGATGGTTTCGATGCGTGTACCACCCGTAGATGTGGTTGAGCTATCGTTGTTGTTTCCATTGTTAGAGTCTGACGAGTCAGAACTGTCTGAGCTACCACCAGAATTAGACGTACCAGCCGAGGTTACAGAGCCCGTAACAATGCTGGTTAATGAGCGACCAGAACGCTTGAACTGCAGGTAATCGACTGGAATGGTCACAGTACGCATACCTGCTGGGTAGATTTGAATAACTTTGCCAGACCTCACCACGTCATAGCCATACATATTCTGTACGACATTCAGAACTTCATCCAATGTCACATCTGACAAGTTGACAGTGATATTACCTTGTACCGATGGGTGAATCGCCACACTGTACTCTGTGCCTTTCACCAACGAAGCGAAAAAGCTTCTTGCATCGACCGCATTCGCTTGAATACGAAAACGCTTCGAGGTGCCTTGCTCTGATGCAACGTTCGAGTCTAAATTTGGCATCAAGTCTGCCTCAACAGAAGAAGGGATTTCTTCCAATGTGCGGCTGTTCGCTTGATTGATAGATTCATTGAGCGCTTCTTTAACTTCCACTGGATTCCGATGACCCATTGAACATCCCATTAAAGAAGCAATCGCTATTCCTACAACTAATTTGCGCATATCTGATCGGACTCTGGTTATTATTGTTTTACGTTTAAATCAAAAAGCTCTAGGTCCCACTGACGGTTACCACGCTTTAAAGTTACAAATTCACTATTAATGCTCGCGACGCGATAACCCTTAAATAGCTCGCCTTTTTCGACAAGTTTGTTATCCATAATCGCGATACAATCAGTACTTGGCTTACACACAATACTGTTGAGCTTAGGCAGTCGGTACCGTTTAACTTTTGGTTTCGCTGACGTTTCAACCGCTGGCTTTTCCCAACCAAGTGGGGCCGTTGGGTCTTGGTTTGCCCAAGCGGTTCCTGCCGCTGCCATAACAAGCAATGAGATGATGAGTTTGTTAACCACCAATAAACTCCTCTCTAGATCCTAGTGTGTAGACTTCTAACACAAGCTTCGCTTTCGGGTACTCTTCGACTTTATAACTAAAGCTGCGCCAGTAATAACTCGCAGGAAGGCTCTCCAATTTATTCAGATAATTAGCAATAGAAAAATAGTCACCAGTCAGTTCCATACGAACAGGATGCACGTAGTAACCAGAGTATTGCGATGCTTCTTTATCTTCCGTTATTGGCTCAGATGGCAAGGTTTGCAGAGACAAAAGGTGAATGCCACTTTGCTGCTCCAACACATTTTCAAGCAGCTCAGCCATTTGCGAAGGTGTAATAAGATGCTCGATGATCTCCGCTAATTGCATCGAAAGATGCTGACTCTCAGCTAACAGATTAGATATCGCGCGATCAATCTCAGCATTTGGATCTTTCTTAAGTTGCGCCTGAATACGTAGCGTATCGATTTCAATCTTTTGATTGGCTTGCTTTAAATTACTTAGTTGCCTCTCATTACTGATGATCTCGTTAAGCTTTGGCTCCAATACCAGCGTAAAGAGCAACATGATCACGACAACTAAACCGCACAATGCGGTGAGCACTTTTTCACGCGTACTCATTTCGCCAAAGCGCCCTTCTAATGAGAGCCAGAATTCGTTCATTTCTCTTTATCCTCGCGCGTTTTTAGTTCAAACGTCACAATATCCTTATCATTTCGACCTATTTTGACGTCGTCAAACGTTCGACCAACCAAGCTAATTTCGTTTTTAAATTGGCTAACCCAATTTGGCACTGAGCTCGGTTTTTTCGCTAGCCCCTTCAGGTCTAAGGTATGGGTATTGATTCGAATTTCGGACAAAGAAATTTCTTGGTTTCCTAGCTTCGCTAATGATTGCATCACGCCAGAGTAACCCGTGCGCTGCGAGTCATCGTATTTCCCGACAGCTTTAAGCGAGTCTCGCTTCGCCTTGACTTCACGCTCTAAGCGGGCTTTAGCTGCCAGCTTATTATTGTCAGGTTGATGTTTACGTAGCTTGACTTGATAACGTTCAAGCTCTGACTTCATGATATCGCCTTTACTTTTTACAATAGCAATCTCATCTTCCAAACCGCTGCTCTGCCAAGTGACATAACCGTAAGAAAATAGAATTGCAGCCGCCGCAACGCCCCAAGATAACGCGATATTTTTTAGCGTCAGGAGCTCTTTTTTCGGTTTTAAGTAATCGGGATATAAGTTGACGCGTCGAGTATTTGAAGTAGCCGCAGTGTCAGCCAAAACATGCCCTGATAGCTCATGTTCTGGTGGTAATAACGGTGAAACCTTAGTACTTAAACGGTAGTTCAGAGCCTGAACAAGCTCGCTCTCATCCTCTTCATCACAGCACACTTTCAATTGATGTAATTGCACGTGGCGTAACTGAGATGAAAGATAGTCAATCGAACGTTGCAGTTCTAACGACAGACTGTCCATCTGTAAATCGCTAGACGGAACCCCCGTTAACGGTGGCGTCACACTGCGAATAGAGCGGTGGAACGCAATAGTATTTTCGACAAAAGCGCTTATACGGAAATGACCACGCACACTGCGTTGTAATAATAGGAAGTTTCCTAGTTCACCAGCAGTCTCTCCCCAAATATCGTCTTCAGGAAGAATGGCTTCTAATGGTAACTGGGCTCGACTGGCCAGTAACACAATCTTATCCAATATTTTTCGCGATAAGACGTATGCTTGCACTTTGGTTGAATTCGGTAACTCGACCGCATCGGCAATAATGTCGATGGCACGCTCAGAGATCAGTTCTTTCAACAAAAACGGTAATGCGGCTGGCCATTCTTGACGCGGCATGACCGGTTTGTCGATTTGGTACATCTGGTAATAGTTATGAGAAAGAATAACCGTTAATGAATCATACGCACTCGCTGCAACGCTCAATGCTTGCTCAACGGCTTTTTCCCAATTGGACTCAGAAATATCAAATTGGTATGGACGACTACTTTTGATTGAAGATGATAAATAAACGGCGTCTGGCTGAATAACCAAAAAGCAGGAGCGATCACCACTAGATGATCGCTTAAGCTTGTCGAATAGTGCTTTGAAATCCATGATTATTATCTTTATTTTTTCCGCCAGCGATTTCGTCTTCCCAATTTAACTTGGGATTCTGATTGAGAATTCGGCAACGCTTGGGGACGAGGAAGAAACTGCTGCTCCGCAGAAAAGTAACGCCCTTGCCCACCATAAACCCCGAGCTCAATTAATGTGTTGAGCTCGTTCTGATTCTCAATTCCCACTGCTATAATTTTAGTTTTACTGTTTGCCGCCGCACCTAGCATACTGCGGACAAATAGCTGGTTTTCATGTCGTTGGTCGATTTTTGCTACTAAACTGCGATGAAGTTTAAGGTAACGAATGTCCACTTCTTTTAAATAGTGAGTGCTAACGATGGTACGCCCAGCCTGCCCAACCATTAAGTGGCACCCTAAACCGGCCAGCATTTTAGCGACTGGTCGCATAAAGTCTAAGTGTCTTACAAATTGTGCTTCAACAAACTCAAAACTGAGACACTTTCTCTGCTCACGTGACAACTGTAAGAGTTCATCACGAAACCATTTAAAGTACTCTCGGTTAGAAAATGGCGTTACATTCAAATTGAGCGCATACGATCTTGAGTTATCAAAATTATCCTTAAACTCTCTTAAGAATTTATTAATAACCGACTTATCCATTTGCGCTTCATAACCAACCTGTCTGATCGCAGAAATGAACCGAGACGCTTTAACAATCCCATTCTCAGGATCGCGAATCCGACATGTTAACTCTTCATATAATGATTTTTTATGCGTCGCGTCACTTATTGGATGCACAGATTGTGCGTAGAGTATCACACTTTCTGGTGTAAGTGCTGTGTCAAATAACGTTCTCCATCTCACACTTCCGCGAGCTTCTTCATCGTGGTTCCATTTTTTGAAGCGACTCCAATTATTGTTATTTTGTAGTTGCGCACTACGCAAAGCAGTCTCGGCTTCATCAATGATTTGGCTGTGTCGCTCACCTTCTTTATAAGTGGTGATGCCAATATGGCACCAGTTGTCTGGATCAAGTGGCTCTGGCGGCATTAACTTTTCTAACTGGCGAATGCATTGCGAGGCAAGGTTAGCCACATCTTTCGCACTTTGGTGCGGTAGAAAAAGCGCAAAATCAGCATCGTAATAACGGGAAAATACAACATCTGGGTATCGTTGAACTAAATTGGACAATAAACTCCCAACTTCAACAATAAACTCATCCGTAATTTGCTTATCTTGCTCTTCTTCAACCAGTTTCCAGTCTTGAATACGCACTAGCAACACGGCGCCGCGAGCCCCACTTTCTAGTAACGCCGATTCCAACTTGCTATCAAATAACACTCGGTTAGCGGTACCGGTTAGCTTATCAAGGAAGGTTTGAGTTCGAATAAAGGTATCAAATCGGCTTCGCTCTTGACGCGCATCTTGTAACTCTTCGATTAATACATCGAGCGCTTCACTAGCGGTGTAAGGCCATTCTTTTTTGTCACCTTTGGCATACTGCTCCACCCTACCAGCCAGGATCATTCTGCCTCGCTCTTCGAGCATTTCAGAGCCTTCTAATTGCTCTTTAAGCCATGCCACGCCGCGCATTAAGCAGAAGATGATCAATATAACGGCAAGCGTGATCGACCAAAGCGCCTGCATTGAGTAGCTGTAACCTAAGTAAGGGGGAATTGCTTTAAAGTGAATCGTGTAATCTTGATTGTGAGTCAACTGGTACTCAGCCTCAAACAAGACTGACGCTTCCATTTGATGAGAAGTATCTTTGAAGCGATAAACAACGGCGTTGTTGGTCGACAACGTCATTTCGACAATATTGGAAGCCTGCAGCATTTTCGGCATCCAGCGCTGCATAGAATAAGCGGCGTCAGGATCTTCCATCTCCTTGTCGACCACCTCTACGATCCCTTCTAAATAATGGGTGAGATATTCCTGCCCAAGACGTTTAAAAGAGAGGGTGCCACCGACAAACAAGATAAACATGGCGCAGATAACGATCATGGTGACAAAGGCCACCAGCCGTGTGCTTAACTTAAGAGTTGGGGTATACCTCATGAATACCAAATTCCTTTTTTATTCATCATATACCTTATTGAAATATTTATACTTGATAAGAGTTCATCAAACAATCGGATTAGTCTGATAGTGAGAGGCTGGAGCATAAAGAAAATCACACTCATTGATAAGTTTTATTGTTACGCCTAACCTTGCCAAGATAAGCCTGTGAGCTCATTAGATTGCGACAATAAAAAAGGCCGCGATATTCGCGGCCTTTTCGATTCAAGCATAAGCAGAATTTAGAACGGGATATCGTCGTCAAAATCCATTGGTGGCTCATTGTACTGCTGCTGTGATTGCTGCGGAGCCTGTTGTTGTGGTTGCTGTTGCTGAGGCGCATTGTACTGCTGCTGAGCTGGCTGTTGAGGCTGACCCCATCCACCTTGTTGCTGCTGTTGACCGCCCATTGGTGCGCCGCCACCTTGAGCACGACCGCCAAGCATTTGCATCACACCATTGAAGCCTTGAACAACTACCTCAGTTGAGTAGCGATCTTGGCCACTTTGATCTTGCCATTTTCGAGTTTGCAGTTGCCCTTCAATGTAGACTTGAGAGCCTTTACGCAAGTACTCACCTGCTACTTCCGCAAGTTTGCCGAACAACACAACACGGTGCCATTCCGTTTTTTCGCGCTGTTCGCCAGTCGCTTTATCACGCCATGAATCAGAAGTCGCAATAGTAATGTTTGCTACTGCACCGCCATTCGGCATGTAACGAATTTCAGGGTCGTTACCTAGATTCCCCACCAAAATAACTTTGTTAATTCCACGGCTGGCCATGATGTGCTCCGTTTCACTCTGGATATATAAAATTTTAGCGCATTAGAATAGCACGCTTTAATGTTTTGATTAAAGTCTAATACCATTGTGATCTATTGAGTCACCCTCTAGAACCCAAATCGTATTTCAACTTACGTGTGTAGCATTTTTGATTCGCGTTGCAGACATCGTTTCGTGAAGCTTTGAATTCGAACGCATTTATTCAGTAAAGCGATGGTTATGGCCTCTCTTTAATGCCAGTTTATGGCTTCTATTGAACCCAGGGAGATTGGAACACGTGAGAAAGTCGGCTTACGCAAGAAAGCTATTTCTGATCAGTATGGAAGATAATGCGCAAAAAAAAGTGGCGGCACTCGAAAAGTACGTTGATATGAGCATCCCGGTGATTTCAACCGCAGCACTCATGGAAGCCAAGCCACAACACCGTAATAAAATTCTACTGATCGACTTCAGTGAACATAAATCACTTGTTCAATCGATCAAAAACTTGCCTCTTGTATGGAAAAACTTTGAAACCGTTGTCTTCAACGTGCCTAAAAGACTAACCACGGATGAACTTCTTTCATTTGGTCAATTAAAAGGTGTGTTTTATTCCGAAGATACGCTAGAGCAAATTGGAGAAGGGTTAAAAGGCATTGTTAACGGTCAAAACTGGCTGCCGCGTAATGTAACCAGTCAACTTTTACACTATTACCGCAATGTCATTAATACTCATACTGCACCAGCTACGGTAGACCTAACCATTCGTGAGCTACAAGTACTGCGTTGCCTACAAGCTGGCGCCTCGAACAGTCAGATGGCCGAGGAGTTATTCGTCAGTGAATTCACCATCAAATCGCACTTATATCAGATATTCAAAAAGCTATCCGTAAAGAACCGAGTACAGGCAATCGCCTGGGCAGACCAAAACTTAATGTCATGATGCAATGTGAGCGGCTCTGATAACTGAAATGACAAGTCGCTCATCTTTTTTCCGCACCGAGTCTCACATTTTTTCCTACTTTATTCATGATTCATTGATACCTCTCGTGTTAAAGTTATACGTAGATTCTTGATAAAAACGAGATAGGATATTCCCCCAATGATAAAAAAATGTCTGTTCCCTGCTGCAGGCTATGGCACACGCTTCCTACCGGCAACGAAATCTATGCCAAAAGAGATGATGCCAGTCGTGAACAAACCGCTTATTGAATACGGTGTCGAAGAAGCAATCCAAGCTGGTATGAACGGCATGTGTATTGTGACAGGTCGTGGCAAGCACTCGATCATGGACCACTTTGATAAAAACTACGAACTGGAACATCAGATTAGCGGTACCAACAAAGAAGAGCTGTTGGTAGATATCCGTGAAATCATTGAATCTGCAAACTTCACTTATATACGTCAACGCGAAATGAAAGGCTTGGGCCACGCGATTCTAACTGGACGAGAATTGGTAGGCGATGAGCCATTTGCTGTTGTTCTTGCTGATGACCTTTGTGTGAACGAGCAAGAGGGCGTACTGGCTCAGATGGTGGCACTATTTAAGCAGTTCCGCTGTTCTATCGTTGCAGTGCAAGAAGTACCAGCCGAAGAAACACACAAATACGGCGTTATCTCTGGTGAAATGATCAAAGACGACATCTACCGCGTAGACGACATGGTAGAAAAACCAGAGAAAGGCACGGCACCTAGCAACCTTGCTATCATTGGCCGCTACATCCTGACTCCCGATATTTTTGAACTGATTGAAAACACCGAACCAGGTAAAGGTGGTGAAATTCAAATCACGGACGCGCTGCTTAAACAAGCAAAAGCGGGCTGTGTATTGGCTTACAAATTCAAGGGCAAACGCTTTGACTGTGGTAGCGTTGAAGGTTACATCGAAGCAACTAACTATTGTTTTGAAAACCTGTATCTAAAAGATGAAAAAACCTCTGAGCTAGGTAAGCACGCAACACAAAAAGCTGTATAAAGCATCGTCGTAGTACGAAATTGCTGTATCGAAAGCCCAGCACAACGCTGGGCTTTTTACTTTACTGTTTTTTTATCCAGTAATTTTCTTTGCACATTTCTCACACTATGTAATACTTGCCCCACTTGGTTATACATAGAGCAAAAACGATGGATAAAATAGAAGTTCGCGGTGCCCGAACCCATAACCTTAAAGACATTAATCTTACAATCCCTCGCGATAAACTGATTGTCATTACTGGACTAAGTGGCTCCGGTAAATCCTCTCTCGCTTTCGATACATTGTATGCAGAAGGCCAACGACGCTACGTAGAGTCTCTCTCTGCCTACGCTCGTCAGTTTTTGTCTCTGATGGAAAAACCCGATGTCGACCACATTGAAGGGTTATCACCCGCGATTTCTATTGAACAGAAGTCTACTTCTCATAACCCGCGTTCAACCGTCGGTACAATTACCGAAGTCTACGACTACTTACGTCTATTGTATGCTCGTGTGGGCGAACCCCGCTGTCCAACGCATCATGCTCCTCTTGCTGCGCAAACCATCAGCCAAATGGTGGACAAAGTCCTAGAGATGCCGGAAGGCAGCAAAATGATGCTATTGGCACCTATTGTCAAAGAACGTAAAGGTGAGCATGTTAAAACGCTTGAGAACTTAGCGGCTCAAGGCTTTATTCGTGCGCGTATTGATGGAGAAACTTGCGATCTTTCCGATCCTCCAACCCTTGAACTACATAAAAAGCACACCATTGAAGTTGTGGTAGACCGCTTTAAAGTTCGTCCAGACTTACAACAGCGCTTGGCCGAATCTTTCGAGACAACACTCGAATTATCAGGCGGAATTGCAGTTGTCGCGCCAATGGATGGCGACGGTGAAGAGATTATTTTCTCCGCCAACTTCGCTTGTCCACAATGTGGTTACAGCATGCAAGAGTTAGAGCCGCGACTTTTCTCATTCAACAACCCTGCTGGAGCATGTGGCACTTGTGATGGCTTGGGTGTTCAACAATACTTCGATCCAAGCCGAGTCATTCAAGATGATTCATTAAGCTTGGCACAAGGTGCGATTCGCGGTTGGGATCAAAAGAACTACTACTACTTCCAAATGCTCACCTCATTGGCCGATCATTATGGTTTTGACCTCCATGCCCCTTTTAATTCTCTGCCAAAGAAAACGCAAGATGTCATTCTAAAGGGCTCTGGTCGTACTGAGATTGAGTTTAAATACATCAACGATCGTGGCGATATTCGCGTTAAGCGCCATCCATTCGAAGGTATTCTGAATACCCTAGAACGTCGCTATCGTGATACAGAATCCAACTCTGTCCGTGAAGAGCTCGCGAAATACATCTCCACTAAATCTTGTTCAAGCTGTGGCGGTACTCGTCTACGCCTTGAAGCACGTAACGTGTTTATTGCTGATACGACACTACCTGAGATTGTTGAACTCAGCATTGCTGATGCATTGGAATTCTTCCATTCCTTGAAACTGGAAGGTCAACGCGCCCAAATCGCTGAAAAAGTGATGAAGGAAATCAACGACCGCCTGCAATTCTTAGTTAACGTCGGTTTGAACTACCTAAACTTATCACGCAGTGCGGAAACCTTATCAGGCGGTGAAGCTCAACGTATTCGTTTAGCAAGCCAAATTGGTGCAGGTCTTGTTGGTGTGATGTATGTTCTGGACGAACCGTCGATTGGTCTCCACCAGCGTGATAATGAACGCTTATTAAAAACGCTCACTCACTTGCGCGATTTAGGTAATACCGTACTTGTGGTAGAACACGATGAAGATGCGATTCGCTGTGCAGATCATGTCATAGATATTGGTCCTGGTGCTGGCGTACATGGTGGTAATGTTGTTGCGGAAGGCACCATGGAAGAGATAGTCGCGAATCCGAATTCTCTGACAGGTCAGTACTTAAGTGGTGTTAAAGAAATCGCAGTACCGAAAGATCGCACGCCGCGAGATCCGAAAAAAACGGTTGAGCTATTAGGCGCAACAGGTAATAACCTTAAAAACGTTAACCTTTCAATTCCTGTTGGGTTATTCAGCTGTATTACAGGGGTATCTGGCTCAGGTAAATCAACGCTGATTAATGATACTTTCTTTAAAATTGCGCATACCCAACTTAACGGAGCGACAACGGCTCAGCCTTCACCTTATAAATCGATTAAAGGTCTAGAGCACTTCGATAAAGTCATCGATATCGATCAAAGCCCAATAGGCCGTACACCTCGCTCTAACCCTGCAACCTATACGGGGATCTTTACACCAATCCGTGAACTGTTTGCAGGCACACAGGAGTCGCGTTCTCGCGGTTACAAGCCGGGCCGTTTTAGTTTTAACGTACGCGGTGGTCGTTGTGAGGCCTGTCAGGGTGACGGTGTTATCAAAGTAGAAATGCATTTCCTACCAGATGTTTATGTGCCATGTGATGTGTGTAAAGGTAAACGCTACAACCGTGAAACGCTCGAAGTACGTTACAAAGGTAAAACTATTGATGAAGTGCTAGAAATGACGGTCGAAGATGCACGCACCTTCTTCGATCCAGTTCCTGCCATCGCTCGCAAACTACAAACACTGATGGATGTGGGTTTGTCGTACATACGATTGGGTCAAGCGGCAACAACACTCTCCGGTGGTGAAGCACAGCGTGTGAAACTGGCGCGAGAGCTATCCAAACGTGATACAGGAAAAACCTTGTACATTTTGGATGAACCAACAACCGGCCTTCACTTCCATGATATCCAGCAGTTGCTCACTGTACTGCACAGACTTCGCGACCACGGAAATACTGTCGTGGTGATCGAGCATAACCTGGACGTCATTAAGACTGCGGACTGGATTATCGATCTTGGTCCTGAAGGGGGTCAGGGTGGCGGCGAGATAATCGCTCAAGGCACTCCGGAAGATGTGTCGCAAATCGAGGGTTCGCACACAGCTCACTTCCTCAAGCCTATGTTGAAGTAGAAAAAACAGGTAAAGTATCGAGACCAGCAAGTGCTGGTCTTTTTTCATTCAAAACAACGCAATAACTATGGCTACTATACATGTAAGTGGAACAAAGCTTTCTCCCGAAAAAGTACAGGTTCCCCTCAATCGCAAGTTTCTCATTGCCTTGGCAACACTATTTGTGTTGGCAATGCACTTTTTCATGCCCAACCCCGGCGGTTCGGGGCTTTCGCTTTCGTTCAATGCGACAACTTGGATTGCTTTTAGCTTTGCATTAGGCATTGGGTGTTACCAACTTGCGAATAATCGAGTACTACGTTACTCAAAACTAACCATCGGCTTGTTCATTAGTGCTCTTATCATGACGGTGCCCATTCTGTACCCAAATGCGAATAGCAGTTTGGCAGCCAATAAGCTCATTGGCCTGTGGTGTGGTGTCCTGTTCTTTATTGTCTTACAACAATTTCATTTCAGTAATAAACATCGCCAACGCCTATTATGGTTCATTGTCCTTGCGGTTGTTATCGAAGCCATTTTTGGTTTGACACAATATCTGTATCTCAAACCAGGCAATCCGTTTGGTTACGACACGGTGGCCAATCGTCCTTATGGTATTTTCCAACAGCCCAATGTAATGGCCAGCTTTCTTGCGACAGGGTTGGTGATTGCCAGCTATTTACTTGCACGTCAGCCCTACAAATACGATCGTAAGTTAAGCGATGTTTACCTTCTCTATGCCGTACCAGTTTTAACTTTACCACTAATTGTGGCGTTGGCTTCACGCACTGGTTGGTTAGCCTCGGTCATCGCCGTGTTGTTGGTCATTCCATACATGTACCGCTTTGCAACCAAAGGGCGCTTTATCCGCTGGGTTGTGTCACTTGTAAGTGGGCTCTTACTCTCAGTCGTTGTCATGCATCTTGCCTTTCCTGATGGAGGTGGGTTAGCCGCAGAAAAAGTAAATATGGAGTCTCCTCGAGCGTATACTTTTCCGCAAACATTAGACATGGTGATTGAAAAGCCTTTTACTGGTTATGGATATGGCAAGTTTGAATCTGAGTACATGCTGTATACGGCTCGTCAACATGCCCTAAATGAGAATTACCCAGCTGGTTTGCCAGCCATGGATCATCCGCATAACGAGCTGCTTTACTGGGGAGTAGAAGGTGGCTTATTGCCAATACTCGGCATCTTCTTAGCGATGGCACTGGTACTGTATCGAATCTATCAAGCCAAACGCGGAACTCGTCTTGCGTTGCTGGCCTTGTTTATACCTATCGTATTGCACTCGCAACTGGAATACCCTTTCTACCACTCTCTCGTGCATTGGTTGATCTTCGTTATCCTGCTGTACTGGGTCGATCAGCGCGTCTCTCGTTATCGACAAGTCGGCTTTAGTAATGTAACCAAAAGCTTGCTGCGTGTTTTTAGTTTGGTACTTCCCGTTGCGTTTACGTTTTACATGGTAAGCGCATTGCATACGAACTATGTATTGACGAAGTTTGAGACCACTAGGCCAACTAATCCTGATATTCTGAATCAAGTCAGTAACCCTGTGGTTTGGAAAGACAGATTTGATTGGGATGTTTATAGCACGTTTTTAAACATTGGGCTGTACCAACAAGACGCAACCTTGATTCAGCCTTATATCGATTGGTCGCTAAAAATCATCAAAGATAAGCCTCGCCCTGCATTTTATAATAATTTGATTTTGGCCTACCAAGGCTTAGATGACTCAAGTAAAGCGGAGCAAATTAGAGCTGAAGCGCAGTTTTTGTTCCCGAAGATTGATTTCAGTGAAATCAATTACCAACCACCTTCTCAAGCAATCTCTGCCTCACCAGCCCCCACTTCAGGTGAAGAGTAATTGACCCGTCCTGATATGGGT
>NZ_JAHGAM010000060.1:0-3626 GCF_030248595.1 Vibrio sp. D417a
AAGTTCACCGTTTGGCTAACGCTCTCGCCGCTTGGATCGGTAGCCGTAAACGTCAGCGCTTCTGAGCCGTTCCAGTCTGCCGTTGGAGTGAACGTAGCAATCCCATTGACGATCGCCACTTGAATGTTGCTGTTGCCAGAGACGCTAAACGTTAACTCACTATCAACGTTATCCACATCACTGAAGGCAGTATTTAGATCGATGCTGTATGGCGTAAAATCTTCCGCCAAGGTTTGGTCTGCAATGTTGCTTTCAACCACAGGCGTGTCGTTCACCGCATTCACGGTGACGTTGACCGTCGCTTGGTCAGTCAGTGAACCATCGGTCACGGTGTAAGTGATTTCAGCATCGCCATGGAAGTTATCAGCCGGTGTGAAGACCAACTTGCCGTCAACAATTTCAACTGTACCTTGGTCACTCGGCACAGATGCCGAGTCAATCGACAGCTTATCGCCATCAATATCGGTGTCGTTTGGCAGGACATCAATCGTGACAGCGGTATCTTCTTGTGTTGTGGCCGTGTCATCGTTTGCCACTGGCGCGTCATTCACTGGCGTCACATCGACGTTCACTGTGGTGGACTCCGATACCCCACCCGATGTAACGATGTAGGTAAAACTGTCTGCCCCGTGATAGTTGTCGTTTGGCGTGTAAGTGACACTGCCGTCCGGGTTGACCGAGACCGTGCCGTTGGCTGGGCCGTTATTGCTATCCAGCGACACCAATTTGTCGTCGCCTTCGAACGTGTCGTTACCTAAAACCTTGATGATGGTTGGTGTGTCTTCCACAACCGTCGCGTTGTCTGCCACGATGTCCGCCACAGGCGCTACTGTGAAGTTCACCGTTTGGCTAACGCTTTCGCCGCTTGGATCGGTGGCCGTAAAGGTCAGCGCTTCTGAGCCGTTCCAGTCTGCCGTTGGGCTAATGGTCGCAATGCCATTTTCAATCGAAACCAACACGTTGCTGTTGCCGGACACTGAAAAGTTCAGTGCGGAGTCGCTGTCTTTAAATGCGTCGTTTAAATCAATCGTGTAGATCGTAAAATCTTCTGCTAACACTTGATCTGAAATGACATTATCGACTGTTGGTGCATCGTTAACGCGATTCACAATCAAACTATCACTGTCGCTAACCGTTGGATTAACACCATCCGATACTGATGCGCTGATCGTTAGGTCTTTAAGGTTGAGTTCGTCGTTGTTAACCGCGTCAACACCCGCTTGAGTCAGTTTGACTTCATCGCCAACTAGCGCAAAGTAGCCGTTTGAGTTGTTTTCTAAAGAAACGGTTAATTGCTCTTCTGGCGTATCGGTATCAGCGACTTCCAACGTTGCCACTACCGTATCGGTACTCACTGCGTCTTCAGTGATACTTTCTACAGCATCGACCTTGATGGTTGGCGCATCGTTTACTGGGTTAACGGTAACGGCCACCTTCGCTTGGTCTGTCAGTGCACCATCGGTAACGGTGTAAGTGATTTCAGCATCACCATGGAAGTTCTCAGCCGGTGTGAACACCAGTTTTCCGTCAACGATCTCAACTGTACCTTGTGTTTCAGGTACGGAAGCCGATTGGATAGACAGCGTATCGCCATCAATGTCGGTGTCGTTTGGCAGGACATCAATTGTCACTGGCGTGTCTTCGTCAGTAACAGCGGTATCATCGTTTGCCACTGGCGCATCGTTCACTGGCGTCACATCGACGTTCACTGTGGTGGATTCCGATACCCCACCCGACGTAACGATGTACGTGAAGCTGTCTGCCCCGTGGTAGTTGTCGTTTGGCGTGTAAGTGACGCTGCCGTCCGGGTTGACCGAGACCGTGCCGTTCGCTGGACCGTTATTGGTATCGAGCGACACCACTTTGTCGTCGCCTTCAAACGTGTCGTTACCTAGGACGTTAATGATGGTCGGCGTGTCTTCCACAACCGTCGCGTTGTCTGCCACGATGTCCGCTACAGGCGCTACTGTGAAGTTCACCGTTTGGCTGACGCTTTCACCGCTTGGGTCGGTAGCCGTAAAGGTCAACGCTTCTGAGCCGTTCCAGTCTGCGGTTGGAGTGAACGTAGCAATACCATTGACGATCGCCACTTGAATGTTGCTGTTGCCAGAAACGCTGAAGCTCAGATCGCCATCCACGTTATCCACATCGCTGAAAGCGGTATTTAGATCGATGCTGTATGGCGTAAAGTCTTCCGCCAAGGCTTGGTCTGCAATGTTGCTTTCAACCATAGGCGTGTCGTTCACCGCATTCACGGCGACGTTGACCGTAGCTTGGTCAGTCAGTGCACCATCGGTGACGGTATAAGTGATTTCGGCATTACCATGGAAGTTCTCAGCCGGTGTGAACACCAACTTGCCGTCAACAATCTCGACTGTACCTTGGTCACTCGGCACAGATGCCGAGTCAATCGACAGCTTATCGCCATCAATATCAGTGTCATTTGGCAGGACATCAATCGTCACTGGCGTGTCTTCGTCAGTAACAGCTGTATCATCTTTTGCCACTGGCGCATCATTGACTGGCGTCACATCGACGTTCACCGTGGTGGACTCTGATACCCCACCCGACGTAACGATGTAGGTGAAGCTGTCAGCCCCATGGTAGTTGTCATTCGGCGTGTAAGTGACGCTGCCATCCGGGTTGACCGAGACCGTGCCGTTGGCTGGACCGTTATTGGTATCCAGCGACACCACTTTTTTGTCGTCGCCTTCGAACGTGTCGTTACCTAAAACCTTGATGATGGTTGGTGTGTCTTCCACAACCGTCGCACGGTCAGATTCAATATCTGCCACAGGCGCCACTGTGAAGTTCACCGTTTGGCTAACGCTTTCACCGCTTGGATCGGTGGCGGTAAAGGTTAGGGTTTCTGAGCCATTCCAGTCTGCGGTTGGAGTGAACGTAGCAATGCCATTGACGATCGCCACTTGAATGTTGCTATTACCAGAAACGCTAAACGTTAACTCACCATCGGCGTTATCCACATCACTGAAGGCCGTATTCAGATCGATGCTGTATGGCGTAAAATCTTCCGCCAAGGTTTGGTCTGCAATGTTGCTTTCAACCACAGGCGTGTCGTTCACCGCATTCACGGTGACGTTGACCGTTGCTTGGTCAGTCAGTGCACCATCAGTAATCGTGTAAGTAATTTCAGCGTCACCATGGAAGTTCTCAGCCGGTGTGAAGACCAGTTTGCCATCAACGATCTCAACTGTGCCTTGTGTTTCAGGTACGGAAGCCGATTCAATCGACAGCTTATCACCATCAATATCGGTGTCGTTTGGCAGGACATCAATCGTCACTGGCGTGTCTTCGTCAGTAACGGCATTGTCATTGGTCGCCACTGGCGCATCGTTCACTGGCGTCACATCGACGTTCACCGTGGTGGACTCTGACACCCCACCGGAGGTGACGATGTAGGTGAAGCTGTCTGTACCGTGGTAGTTGTCATTCGGCGTGTAGGTCACGCTGCCATCCGGGTTGACCGAGACCGTGCCGTTCGCTGGACCGTTATTGGTATCCAGCGACACCACTTTGTCGTCGCCTTCGAACGTGTCGTTATCTAAGACCTTAATGATGGTTGGCGTATCTTCCACAACCGTCGCTTTATCTGCCACGATATCCGC
>NZ_JAHGAM010000061.1:0-2374 GCF_030248595.1 Vibrio sp. D417a
TTTGTATTGCGTTGCTCACACCTTAACAGGGCGTTAGCCTTCAAGAGGTAATATTGAATTGGGTAAAATAACGAAAACCTTCAAACTTGAAGATTGTCCTAGTGATAAACAAAAGTTTGTGTGTAATGAATGTGCTAGAGAGACGTCTCACTCTATTGTTTCGTCCTTCCATGAAAGCGGCTTTGACGACGCAGGTAATGGGTGTGGAATGGATTGGGATGAACGGCATCAGATCATTCAATGTTGTGGTTGCGATACAGTATCTTTTCGTATTGAATCAACTCATTCTGAGGATGTTGATTATAGCTTTGAGCATGACACGTTAGTACGCAATATTACGGAAAATTACTTCCCAAACCGAACACACCAGCTTCGAGAAATTAATACCTATCTATTACCTCTAAACGTGCAAGTAATCTATCGAGAAACTACAAGTGCCATTAGCAGTGGTTTATTTGTCTTAGCTGGTATTGGTGTTCGAGCTTTGATTGAAACAGTCTGTAAAGAACAAAATGCTCAGGGCAAAAATCTGTTTGCTAAAATTGATTCTTTGTATCAAATGTCAGTAATCACCAAAGAGGGCTCGGATACATTGCATCGCTTACGTAGCTTAGGAAATGAGGCTGCGCACGAAGTAAAGCCTCAAAGTGAAGAACAACTATATATGGCGATGCAAATCATAGATCATATGCTCGAGGGCACGTATATCATTCCTCAAAGAATGAGCCAAGTCTTTGGTAAAGAAGGCTAACAAACTGTTTAAGAGTGATTCGCAACGCGTGGCACTTTTACTATGCGTTGCGTTTAGTGTTTAAGGTTGTATACGGAAGCATCGGTATTGCGTTGCTCACACCTTAACAGGGCGTTATACATTTGGAGCAATATGAAACTTATACAACTAGAAAATATGCTCTACAAGGCGACCAAATCAATAATAGTAAGGTTGTCGTCTGAGTTTCCGCAGCATCACTTCTATTACGTAGCTTTGGTCACAACTGGAGAGGGGCATCGACCTATATTTTCGGCTTGGTCTGACGAACTGTTGCAAACCGAAGCTTCATCCTCTGAAGACCAAGAAGAAATAAAATGGTCATATGCAGACTCACCGTTGTTTGGTTTCTGTGATGAATACTTCTCAGATGTTGAACTACTTTTGGACAATGTGAGCGCTGAATGTGGTTTGAGTGAAGAGACTACGGCAGTTCTTTTATCTGCGATGGAGTCGACTCTTAAGCGCTTGGATATTGAAGGTTACTTAGATAGCTTAAATTGTCGAAATAAACTTTATATCAACGCAGAAATCATGCCGCCAGACGTGACAAACGTTGAACGAGCATATAGGTTAAATCCGCGTGAGTCCTTAGATAGCTGGCTTCGAGAGGCGGCGGAATAAATGTATAACAAATTGTTCAAGAGTGATTCGGCACGCGTGGCATTTTTACTATGCGTTGGTTTTAGTGGTTAAGGTGTTATGCGGGAGCTTCGGTATTGCGCGCCTCACACCTTAACAAGGCGTTAGTTTTCAGGAGAAGTATGAAACCTTGGGTTAGATTTGAAAATGTAGAGGTTATGCGAGATGGCTATTATGTTAGCTACTCCCCTAAGTTTATAAGCGCAGAAAACGATGATTCCACTGCAATTTTATCTGTTCGTTTACTACGAGAACATAGCCTAAAACAGTGCAAGGAAATAGCAGAGTTTGAATTTGAGTATTGGATTAAGCGTTATCCAGTTCCGTTGCAAACACTAGTTAAGTTTGAATGTGAAACAACACTTCGTCTTTCAAAGATTGCTGATTGTCCTTATATTTGTGGTGTTTCAGAAAGCGAATATCGTTGGGGTGGCTTCTTAGACAACGAACTGGAAATTCACATGCCTTCAAATAATGAGTTGAAACTCATTTATAGCGAGTTACCAAGCAAAACATCAGAGGAAGTGGATGTTTTGCTTAATCAAGAGCTTCGTGGTAGGCGAATACTAAAATGGTTTGTATTGTTTATTGCAGTAATTATACCTGCATTGATAGCACTTTTAGGTTGGTCTCATCCATTGTTTTCCGCATTGGCTTTGATTTTTGCTTGGTACAAGTGTGCTGATAAGTGGTTGTCACTATCTGGGCGAAAGCTGAAAACTGACGCAGAGTTAGCAGCCGAAGAAGATGAGCGACTAAAAGAGCATCATCATGATCACTGTAAACTAAATCCTGAAGGTTTTGAGCGCTTGAAGCTAGAAAACTTTAAAGTAAACAGAAAAGAGCGTCTGCATAAAAAGTTAGAAAGTATGCCGTCGGCTGAAATAGAAAACTAACAATCTGTTTAAGAGTGATTCGCAACGCGTGGCATTTTCACTATGCGTTAGGTTTTGTGTTTAAGGT
>NZ_JAHGAM010000062.1:0-633 GCF_030248595.1 Vibrio sp. D417a
TTTTTGTGGGGTACACCAATTTTTTGAGGGACTATGAAGAAACAATTAGCGTTAATTTTTTCATCAGCTACAACTATATTGAGTGCAGTCTGGTTGTGGAAAGAGGGCGGTTATGAACCAGCAATTGTTTTAATTGGTGGTGTTGGTGGTTTGATTCTTTCCTTGTACCCCACTAAGGATGAAAATTCTGATAAGTTTCCAGCCCCGACACATATAGAGCATGAAGTTTTAGATGAACTCTATATACACATCTTGCATGTTGAAGGAACTATTAATAAGAGTTTTCTTGATCGACGACTTTGGAATGAACTTCAAGACAACTTAGATCAACTAAAGCGTTTTTATCATAAAAATAAGATTAAGTTCCCTGATACATTAGATCAAAAGGTGCTTGAGGTTATTATGATTGGGCGGAACGTGATGAGTTCGGAAATTAATCAATCTATACCAACAGAGCTAGCAAGTGCTTATCGTAGTTCAAAAGACAATGTTATCGCTGAAATTCGGTTACTAAAAGGTATCGAGCACTAAAATATAACAAACTGTTTAAGAGTGATTCGCAACGCGTGGCATTTTTACTATGCGTTAGGTTTAGTGGTTAAGGTGGTATGCGGCGGCTTCGGTATTGCGTTG
>NZ_JAHGAM010000063.1:0-897 GCF_030248595.1 Vibrio sp. D417a
GACCTTGATGATGGTCGGCGTGTCTTCCACAACCGTCGCTTTATCTGCCACGATGTCCGCCACAGGGGCTACCGTGAAGTTCACCGTTTGGCTAACGCTTTCACCGCTTGGATCGGTAGCCGTAAAGGTCAACGCTTCAGAGCCGTTCCAGTCCGCAGTTGGAGTGAACGTAGCAATGCCATTGACGATCGCCACTTGAATGTTGCTGTTGCCAGAAACGCTGAAGCTCAGCTCGCCATCCACGTTATCTACATCGCTGAAGGCCGTATTCAGATCGATGCTGTATGGCGTAAAGTCTTCTGCCAAGGTTTGGTCTGCGAGGTTGCTTTCAACCACAGGCGTGTCGTTCACCGCATTCACGGTGACGTTGACCGTCGCTTGGTCAGTCAGTGCACCATCGGTGATGGTGTAAGTAATTTCAGCGTCACCATGGAAGTTCTCAGCTGGCGTGAACACCAACTTGCCGTCAACGATCTCGACTGTGCCTTGTGCTTCAGGTACAGACGCCGATTGGATAGACAACTTATCGCCATCAATGTCGGTGTCGTTTGGCAGGACATCAATCGTCACTGGCGTGTCTTCGTCAGTAATCGCCGTGTCATTGGTCGCCACTGGCGCATCGTTCACTGGCGTGACATCGACGTTCACTGTGGTGGACTCCGATACCCCACCGGAGGTAACGATGTAGGTGAAGCTGTCTGTTCCGTGATAGTTGTCGTTTGGCGTGTAAGTCACACTGCCGTCAGGGTTGACCGAGACCGTGCCGTTAGCTGGGCCGTTATTGGTATCCAGCGACACCACTTTGTCGTCGTCTTCGAACGTGTCGTTACCTAAGACCTTAATGATGGTTGGCGTGTCTTCCACAACCGTCGCTTTGTCTGCCACGATATCCGCCAC
>NZ_JAHGAM010000064.1:0-1555 GCF_030248595.1 Vibrio sp. D417a
CTTCAGTTGTGGTGAAAGAACCCGACATGAACGCATCATCGTTTTGGTCTGAGCCAATTGAGGCGAGATCATCTTCGTCTACTGTTAGTGGAACAACATTGTCAATGGTTGGAACGTCATCAGTAATCGTGACAGGAATGGTCGCGGTCGTCGTATCGCCGTCAAAGTCTGTTGCAATGATTGGGAAGTTCAGTACTAATTCATCGCCGTTTAACGCGTGATCGACCGGCCCTTCCAGACGGAAATTGTATGTGCCATCAGCATTCACGTTCATGGTGAAGACAGGATTGCCATCCGCGGTAGCCACGTAAGTAAAGCTGCCATCAGCATTCGCAGTCTCTACCAGAGTAACTGGCTCACCTTGGGAGGTTAGCCCCGAAACAGGATCAGCCGTTGAATCAAGTTGGTAGCTCACCACACGGTCTGAACCTTGAGTAGTCGTAAACGCGCCTTCAACAAACACAGCATCAGTTTGGTCTGAGCCAATGCCTGATAAATCATCTTCGTCTACAGCCAGAGGCACAACATTATCGATGATTGGTGCATCATCCGTGATCGTGACTGGAATGCTTGCCGAAGTCGTATCACCATCAAAATCGGTGGCAATAATTGGGAAATCAATCGTCAAGCTGTCGCTGTTAGCTGCATGGTCAATCGGGCCTTGCAGCGTAAAGTCGTATGTACCATCTGTTGCTACATTCAACGTGAAGACTGGATTGCCGTCAGCGGTCGCAACATAAGTAAAGCTGCCGTCGCCATTCGCGGTTTCCACCAAGGTAATCGCCTCACCTTGAGACGTTAGCCCCGCAACAGGATCAGCCGTTGAATCCAGTTGATAGCTCACCACTCGGTCAGAACCTTGAGTGGTGGTAAACGCACCTTCAACGAACAGATCGCCGCCAGGGTCGGAACCCACACCGCTAAGGTCATCTTCATCGACACTTAACGCATCCACCGCTGTGATGGTCGGTACATCATCAACAATCGTGACTGGAATGGTTTCCGTAACGGTATCGCCATCAAAGTCGGTTGCGATAATTGGGAAGTTCAGTGTCAGCTCATCACTATCAACCGCGTGATCAATTGGCCCTTCTAGCGTAAAGTTATAAGAGCCATCAGTATTCACTGTCAGCGTAAAGACCGCTTCAGAGCCCGCTGTTGCTTCGTAGGTAAAACTGCCATCACCATTTGCAGTTTCTGTTAGCGTGACAGCCACACCTTGCGAGGTTAAACCGTCAACTGGTGTTGATGTGCCATCGAGTTGGTAGCTCACTACTCGGTCAGAGCCTTGTGTAGTGGTGAAGTTACCATCAATAGAAATCGGGTTGCTTTGGTCTGAGCCAATTGAGGCTAGGTCATCTTCATCAACCGTGATTGCGTCTACGTCAGTAATAACTGGCTTATCGTCCACAATCGTCACAGGGATCGTGGCGTTTGTTACATCACCATCAAAGTCTGTTGCGATGATTGGGAAGTTGAGTGTCAGCTCATCGCTATCTACCGCGTGGTCGATTGGACCTTCAAGCGTGAAGTTGTAAGAGCCATCGGTATTCAC
>NZ_JAHGAM010000065.1:0-554 GCF_030248595.1 Vibrio sp. D417a
AATAGTTGGCTTATCATCCACGATGGTGACTGGGAGCGTTTCTGTGGTGGTATCACCATCAAAATCCGTCGCGATGATTGGGAAGTTCAGTGTCAGTTCATCACTGTCTACCGCATGGTCGATTGGACCTTGCAGCGTGAAGTTGTATGAACCATCCGTATTAACGGTCAGCGTAAATACTGCTTCAGTTCCTGCTGTCGCTTCATAAGTGTAGCTACCGTCGCCGTTTGCGGTTTCAGTCAGCGTGACGGCCACACCTTGTGATGTTAGACCGTCAACAGGCGTTGCAGCAGCATCCAATTGGTAGCTTACTACCCCATCAGAGCCTTGCGTTGTAGTGAAGTTGCCATCGATTGAAATTGGATCTGAGCCGTCAGAGCCAATCGTCGCTAAGTCATCTTCATCCACGCGGATTGCGTCTACGTCAGTGATGGTTGGTTTATCATCAACGATGGTGACAGGTAACGTCTTCGATGAGGTGTCGCCATCAAAGTCTGTTGCGATAATCGGGAAGTCGATTTGCAGACTGTCGCTATTCACCGCATGGTCTAGTG
>NZ_JAHGAM010000066.1:0-622 GCF_030248595.1 Vibrio sp. D417a
TTTTATTTTCAGCCCTAAACCACCTACTTCAGTAGGTGGTTATCATCCGTTTCGGCTTTGCCTGTAAAACTACTCATGCTAAATGCGTCTTTGATTTTTCCAGAAGTCAAAGAGGACAAATAACATGAGTAGATACAATCAAGCTTCCCACGTATTTTGGCGTTGTCAATACCATATAGTGTGGACGCCAAAGTATCGATTTAGGATCTTGAAGAACAATATAGGTAAAGAAGTTTATCGATGTATTTATGTTTACTGTAATCAACTTGGATGTGAAGTCGTAGAGCTAAACGTACAAGTTGACCACGTACATTTAGTTGTAAAGGTCCCACCAAAGCTTTCGATATCCAAGTTGATGGGGGTATTGAAAGGCAAAATAGCCTTAAAGCTATTTAGTAAGTTTCCTCACCTTAGGAAGAACAGGCTTTGGGGTAATCACTTTTGGCAAAGAGGCTATTTTGTCGATAGTGTTGGAATCAATGAAGAAATAATACGCCGATATGTAAGACATCAAGAGAAGCAAGAGCGAGTAGAGCAGCAGCAATTGGCGCTGGACTAAACAAAGGCCCCCTTTTAGGGGGCTCACACAAAGCCACCTTCTTTAGAAGGTGGTAATTTACTT
>NZ_JAHGAM010000067.1:0-1350 GCF_030248595.1 Vibrio sp. D417a
CATTAAACCCAGAAAGCAAAACAGTTAAACATTGACAGCCTATCACCTGACCGTGGTAAGCTTTGCTTACCACGGTCAGGTGATAGGCGCGTTAACTTTTTCTGAATGTGTTGCTCGGCTATACAATAAAGCACGTCTACTGTATGATCAGAGAAAGTATACATAATTTGCTTTAAGCACCTTGCTCTGGTAGTGTGGTGCTACGCACCACACTACCAGAGCAAGGTTTGGGTAAAGAGGGTTACTTTTGTATAAAGATATTAATCTATACTTAAGGTAGCTACATTTTTTGGGTACACTCATATGACAGAGATGATTGGAGTATTTATGGGAAACATTAATAGAACTCATTATCATGAACTAAATCTGCTTCTTTGGGATATGCACAAGAAATTCATTGCGCCTAAGACTGCATTTGAACTATACGAAAAACGTTGGGGATATGTGGATAAAGACAAACTTACAGCCAAAGAAAAAAATCTAATCAACCTACTTATTAAAGAATTTGGTAATGGCTGCTTTATGCCAGCAACACATTGATATGTCTAGATATAACCTACAACATCATAAAATTATAGAATCAGCGTTAAATAATTTTGACGCTGATTTTTTTTGCGCAAACAACATAATTTTCGGCGGTGGGACTCGCATAGCTCTTGAGCTTGATGAGTACCGCGAGTCAATTGACATTGATTTTCTTTGTCCAAACAAGGACTCGTATCGAGCAGTTCGTGGGACTGTAGATAACATTCAACTCAATGAGCTTGTAACCACTGAATTTGAATATGCTCGTGAAATACGTTCTGATCGTGACGCAGTAAGGACTGTCATAAAGCACGCTGACACATTCATAAAACTCGAATTTGTTAGCTTCGCAGATTATGACCTTGCGTTTGACTTCGATAAGGATAGATTTCCCGTCCCATTTTTGGACAAGCAATCGTGCTTCTACACTAAACTTCTAGCTAACAGTGATAGAAAACTACAAGAGCCATATAAAGATATTTTTGACATACTTGCAATGTATGCAGCTTGGGGAAAAATCCCTGAACAAGCAATTGAATCTGCAGAAGAATACTACAGTAAAAGAGCAATTATTCCTGATTTAATAAGAGCACTACAAGATATTGTTGATAATGAAGATAAATACTTCCGAGCTGCAAAGAATGTAAAAATGAAAGCAAATTGGGCAGAGGATATTATCAAGATACAAGCGCCCAAATTATTGGACGAAATGAAAGAACTACTCGCTTCAAGACAATAAGATTTTTCAATACCCAAATCCGCTTAATGCGGATTTTTTCACAGTACAATGTGCAAACTAACGCCCTGTTAAGGTGTGAGCAACGC
>NZ_JAHGAM010000068.1:0-1391 GCF_030248595.1 Vibrio sp. D417a
TGGTGTACCCCACAAAAAGTAGACAGTACATAACTACATACTTTCGTACTCAACTGGGCTGACCTGCCCCAACGCTGAGTGTCTTCTTCTGCGATTGTAAAATACCTCGATGTATTCGAAGATGCCCATTCGGGCTTCTTCGACAGTTTGGTAATCTTCTGCGTATATCAGTTCGACTTTCAGTCGACTGTAGAACGACTCCATCACCGCATTATCCCAACAGTTACCCTGTCGACTCATGCTCGGTACACCTCCATGCTTGCGCATGAAGTCTTGATATTTGTAAGCTCTGTATTGTACACCACGGTCTGAGTGGATAATGACGCCCTTAGGCGGCTTACGTGACTCAAACGCCATTTTTAGGGCATTGGTGATGAGCTCGACGGTCATCGTTGTCCCTAGCGACCAACCCACAATACGCCTCGAATGCAAGTCCATCACTGTCGCTAAGAAGAGCCAACGGCTCTTCACCCAGATATACGTAATGTCCGTAACCCACTTCTGATTTGGTGTCTCGGACTCAAAGTCTCGACGCAGTAAATTGTCGGCAACATTCGTCATAGCAGCCACATCCTTGCTGTATTTGAACCCTTTACCATTACGCGCCCTAATACCTTTTTCCTTCATGATATCAGCCACATAATTCACACAGCAGGCATGGCCTGCTTCGTTTAGCTCTTCTGCAATTCGCACAGAGCCGTAACGTGCCCGATATTGGGCAAAGGTACACATGACGAGCTGTTCAAAGCGCTTTCGCCGCTTTGAACGCTCACTCGGCGTATAATGACACCACTTATAGTAACCGCCTCGACTCACCTCTAACGTACGGCACATTAAGCTAATGGAGTACTCACCGACATAGCTTTCAATGAACTCGTACTTCACTCTTGCTGCTTCGCGAAGTACGCCGAGACCTTTTTTAGGAATTCCATTTCATCTTTGAGCCGCTTGTTCTCGCGCCTAAGCGCTCGAAGCTCTTCGGACTCTTTCTTCGAGTAATCGACACCGTCTAAAGTGTTAAACTGTTTATCAGATAGGCGTGTGAACTGGCGCTTCCAGTTCCGGATCTGCTGAGCACTGATACCCAACTCCTTGGCAACGGAGACGGCTGTTCGGCCAGGAAGACTGGCCAAGCGAACTGCTTCTTTACGGAACTCTTCGGTGTACGCTGGATTACGATGTTTAGCCATAAATCACCTCTCAATTAGACCCTAGATCTAACTTGGTAAAGTGTCTACTAAACGTGGGGTACTCGGAAATATAACGCCCTGTTAAGGGGTGAGCAACGCAATACAAAAGCCGCCGCGTACCACCGATTTGCTCATTCCAACCTCCATTAACAAGATATTCAATTAGTTAATATGTGTTTGAATTATTGTTTGTTACGGATT
>NZ_JAHGAM010000069.1:0-579 GCF_030248595.1 Vibrio sp. D417a
GGCGTTAGGCATACAAGGTTATTTTTAGCTTACAGGTCAAGTTTATGAGTTGGGCAAAATTAAAAACGGGTATTATTATATTTTTGGTCATCCTCATTTCTGAAGCAATTAGGCTATATACTGGGCTACCTATAACAATAATTGATATTGGGGTGCTGCCTATCACATGTTTGCTAATTTATTGTATGAAATATTATAGGTTTCCTTTTAGTAAAACATATAAAGATACGGATAATCTCCAACAACAAACGCTTTTTCAGCTAATTGGTTTCTTGCTTTTTACAATTATCTTAGCAGCAATGGGTAGCTGGTTAGCTTGGCTTGGAATTCAAGCTCCTCTAAAGTACTTCTCGAGTGTTAAAGGAGCCGCCCATGGATATACATTAATTCAAATTGGTGGTTTAACTGCTTTATACAGTATGTGGGGGGCACTTGTTTTCCTATTTAGGCTAGTTAAGTTACGTGATAAGTCTGCCTAACAAACTGTTTAAGAGTGATTCGCAACGCGTGGCATTTTTACTATGCGTTGGTTTTAGTGTTTAAGGTGGTATGCGGAAGCATCGGTATTGCGTTGCTCAC